>CAQTPN010000001.1:0-2079 GCA_948888345.1 uncultured bacterium
AAAATTTCATAATAAAAGAGGACAGGCTTAATAAAAGCCTGTTTTCAAAAAAAGGTATAATTTCCTTAATAAGATGCATTCTTGAGCCTTTAGCAGAGGAAAACGTACCTTCCATAATTATACACAGGTTAAAAAACACTGAAAATCTTGACAGCATAGTAAAAAGGCTCGAATACTCAAGAAATATTGAGATGTATAATTTTTTAGACCCTGATTTTGTCCTGAAGGACGAATTAATTGAGCTTGAATTTATAATTTTAACATCATCAAGATATAATGCGGTTTTAATATGGGACTATTCAGATGACTCCGACAAAGAAAATTCCAATATTTATCTGAAATTAAATTCAAAAAATGTAAACCGTGTATTTGAAATTTTACTTGAAAATATAAAACCTGAACTAAAAGATAACTTGAAAGAAAAATTCTATTCATTTAAACCCGAAAGACGCGAAAATGAATTATTAAATTTCTGTATTTCAAATATTGTAAACAATTTAAATGAAGCAATAGAAGAAAATGACTTTAAGGATAAAGCCCTGAATTATGAGCCAAAGGATGAATGCAGACAGTTAAAAGAAAAAATCCGCCATACAAGCCATGAAATAAGAAATCAGCTTAGCGTGCTTGATATTTATTCAAAAATTTTAGAGAAAAAATTTGCCGATAATAAAACTTCATCCCTAATCAGAAAATCAATCTCTTTAATAAATATGGAATTAGATGAATTAAAACAGTTTGATAACCTTCAATTAAAGGAAGTATCAATTGAAAATGTTATTCCTGTATCCGTTCAGATGTTTGAAGAAATTGTAAAACAGAATAATAATAAAATAATTTTTATCAATTCCACAATTGAAGGGGACACAAGAAAAGTTCTTCTGGATGAAGGAAAATTTTTAGCAGTTTTGAACAACATAATTAAAAATGCCAACCAGTTTACAAGGGATGATGAAATTATAGTTGAGCTTTCAAAAGATAAAAACTATGCTAAAATCTCCATACAAAACCATGGAGACCCGATTGAAGAAAATATTAAAAATAAAATCTTTACAGACGGTTTTACAACACGAAAAGAGGGCTTCGGGATAGGGCTCAGTGTATCAAAAAAATATCTGGCAGAGCAATTAGGGTCAATTGAACTTGTATCTTCAGATGAAGAAAAAACTGAATTTTTAATTACTCTGCCGTTAATCGATATTATTTAAGTCTGTATTTTATACAGCCTCCGGTACAAATTCTTCATTTGTTGTAAAAATTCGTCCTACAAAGCCAAAGAAATCAGCAAACGATTCTTTTAAGGAACTAAAATCTGTTGCAGACTCCTTAAAGTCTTCAATACCCATTTTAAAATCGCTTACACTGTCTTTAATTGCATCCGTTGCAACCTTTTTAAAAGACTGCTTGTCAATATGGTCAAATGCCAATTCTACAGGGTCTTTTGCCTGCTTAAAGATTGTTCGTATGTTTTTGTCATCAATTGCATTTAATGTACCCATTAAATCCGTGCAATCAAAATGCTTGTCCTCTTTAACCGCTTTTCCTCTTTTGCGCAAAGGTGTATAACGGCCATTACCGGTTTTATTGTTCTCGGTGCTTGATGTTGCATTTAACATGCCAATTAGTCCTCTTAATATATACTCATATCTCCTAATTATATAAAGTATATATAATCTATAAAATTGCACCGCAATGAATTTTTGTAATATTTTGTTACAAATATAACCAAATCTTTGCACTGTTAAGTATACCGCTTTGAAAAAAGATTAAAATCAAAGCCGAAATAACAAGTGCGGGACCGAACGGAAGATATAAAAAATCATTATTTTCTTTCTTATTCTTTATATCCTTCAATATTACAAATAAGGCCCATAGAAGCATAGCGCAAACAATAAAAAGCAGTGCTATTATGAGGCCAAAATCAGCGTAGAGATTAAATTTCTTAAATAAATAAACCAGAATAACACAAAAGATAAGCATACAGTATGCAGCAGCCTCTTTATAGCCTTTATTTTTTATTGATTTATTTAAAAGGATGGGAATTGTCATAAACGCTTGAATTATAACGCTCATAAAAAT
>CAQTPN010000001.1:2089-18552 GCA_948888345.1 uncultured bacterium
AGCAATTAAGGTATCCCCTTCGCCAAAAGCACGCGTACCCGCAAAAAGGTATCCTGCCCTTGCAAATATTTCAAAAATAATAAAGCCTGCACCAAGTCCTAAGATACTTTGAACTATATTAATATCAGTATTTGGAATAAGACTGTATATAAGGCCTAAAGCCATTATTATATAAGTGTGTAAATCAAATACCACCTTTTCTTTGAAATCCGTCACAGTAATTACTATAAATAAAGAAATCAAAGGAAATAAAAACAAGGTTTTTAAACTGTACCCGAATGTTAAAAAACATAAAAGATAAAGAATTGCATTAGAAGCCTCAACAACAGGATACTGAAAGGATATATGCTCCTTGCAGAATTCGCATCTGCCCCTTAAAAAACAGTAGGAGATAATTGGGATATTTGTATACCAGTTTAATTTATTATTGCATTTAGGGCATTTTGAAGGCGGAAACACAATACTTTCGCCGGATAATCCTCTCAGTGCCACAACATTTAAAAAGCTTCCGATACAAGCCCCGATTACAAATACAAATATAGCAATCAACGTATCTAAATCAATCATATCTTGTTACACCCTTTTTTGTTATAACCTCAAAAAGCGTATTTAAGGTTTTTTTCAGCTTTCTTGATACCTGCATCTGGGAAATATTAAGCTTTTCTGAAATTTCTCTCTGATTTAAACCTTCAAAAAAGTTCATTTTAATGATTTTCTGGTCCTCTTCGGGAAGCTCTTTAATTGCATCCTCCAGAATCATTTTATTTTCAAAAGCATTTATCTGGCTTTTATCCTTTTCATCGGCTATTTTATCCATAAGAGGAGTCTGGCCGCTTTCTTCAGAGCCTATTATCTGGTCAATTGAAACAGTTGTAGTACGGCGTTCAAGCTCTATAACTTCTTCTATTTTTTTTGTCGGCATGGAAAGTGCCTGTGCTATCTGCTCATCTGTAGGCTGCGTACCAAATTTTTCCGTAAGTTCAATGGTTAATTTATGCACGCGGTATGATAACTCTTTAATTTCTCTGGGTGCCCTTATTATGGTTGATTTATCTCTTAAATAGTGTCTTATCTCCCCTGTAATAAGGTAAGTTGCATAAGTTTTAAAATTAGAACTTATATCAGGGTTAAAAAGATTAATTGCTTTAATCAAACCCATAGAGCCAACCTGTGTTATATCTTCAACAGGGTCGGTGGAACGCCTCGCAAAACCCCTCGCCACCTTTTTTACAAGCGGCATATAGGATAATACGATTAAATCCTTGAGCTTTTTCTTTGTGACTTCATCTTCTGTATTTTTATACTCCACAAGCCACAAATTAACTTCTTCTATGGTTTCGGAATTGAAATTATCTTCCTGCATTTTTAAGTAAGCACCGTAATTTTCTATAACAAAATTATAACATTTTATAAACTTTTTAGACAATAGTGTTAATGGATGGGTTTTTTGGGGTATATATCATAAATGAATTAATATTTTGTTTAAAATGTTAAGATTTATTTTAATTAATTTTTATAAAAAAACGGGCGAAAAACGCCCGCGCTGAATTATATTTAGTTTGAAATCTGTTTTCTTCTTTTATTTTCTATAGCAATGGTGCTTATTTAGCAGTGTTGCTTATTAAGTATAATATATAATCTTATTTTATGCAAGACAAAACTGTATATCTAAATATTGGTAAAAATATACGGAAATACAGATTGCAAAAAGGCTTAACGCAGGAGAAACTGTCGGAATTAATATCTGCAAACGATAAATTCGTGGGCCATATAGAAAGAGCAGAACGAGTGCCAAGCTTGAAAAGGATAATAAAAATCGCACAAATTCTCGAAGTTGACCTGAGAAATTTCTTTGGTTAACAGTTGATAAATATCTAAGCTGTTTTATTTTTTATTGGCGGCGAATTCGCTGTCCAATCTTAAAAATACCGGAATTATTTCCTCTTTAGACGTCAACTTGCCCGCTTTAAGCATATTAGCACGTATTTCGGAATATTTTAAATTAATGTCAAACTTTAGCTGGTTTGCCATGGATTGCGCTATATTGGGACAATATGGCTCAATCAAAAGGGCAATTTTAACCATTAAATTTAAAACATTATATAAAACCTTCCCGCACTCTTCCATTTTTTCTTCTTTTGCAAGAGCCCATGGAGCAGTATCGTTTACATATTTATTGGCCTCATCCACAAGGTTTATAATGCAGTTTGCAGCAGCTTGAATGTCGCATTTATCAAATAATTTTTCTACTTCACTCAAAACCTTTTCTGCCTTTTTATTTAATTCGTTATCCGAAATAAATTCTTCTTTAATCTCGCCGTCAAAATACTTAACGAGCATATTCAACGTGCGGTTTAAAAGGTTTCCCATATTATTGGCTAAATCTGCGTTCACTTTTTCTTTAAAATCAACATCGGAATAGTTGCCGTCTTTGCCGTTTACGGCAGCTGTAGCCATAAAGTATCTAAGGGCATCCGGTGTTTCAAGGGCAAAATCTTTCATCACACTTTTTGGCGAAATAACGTTTCCTATTGATTTCGACATTTTATTTTTATCAATAGTAATCCAGCCATGGGCATATATTGATTTTGGAAGCTCAACATCAAGTGCCATCAATATTGCAATCCAGTAAATAGAGTGAAATTTTAAAATATCTTTTCCTATTATATGGAAATTTGCAGGCCAGAATTTTTTAAAGTTATCACTATGATTGCCGTCAACACTGTATCCAAGCCCTGTAATATAGTTGGAAAGTGCATCAATCCAAACATATATAACCTGTGTCGGGTCTGATTTTACTTCAATACCCCATTCCACACTTGATTTTGCCCGGGATACAGATATATCTTCAATATTTTCAAGCTGATTTAAAACTTCATTGGCTCTAAACTCGGGCAGAATAAATTCCGGATTTTTTTTAATATGCTCAATTATTCTTTCTTTGTACTTTGTTAATTTAAAGAAATAATTTTCTTCGGATACCTCTTCCGGTTTCTTGCCGTGTATCGGGCAATTTCCTTCCGCATCAAGGTCTTTGGGGTTTAAAAATGTTTCACACCCGGAACAATAAAGCCCTGTATAATTGTGTTTATAAATATCGCCCTTTTGAAGAAGCTTTTCAAAAATATCCTGAACCGTTTTCTCGTGATATTCATCCGTTGTTCTTATAAATTTTGAATAATTTATATCTAAAAGATTCCATGCTTCCTTGAATTGGGCCGAATTTATATCACAGAGTTCTTTCGGGGTAATCCCTGCAGCTTTTGCTGTTTTTTGTATTTTAATACCGTGCTCATCGCTTCCCGTTAAAAAGAAAACATTATCAATACGTTTTTTAAAATGTCTGAATAAAATATCAGTGTAAATCTTTTCAAACGCATGTCCTATATGAGGAGCACCGTTTACATAATCAATTGCCGTTGTAATATAAAAATTTTCCATCATAGAGATATTATACTTTAAACCATCCTTAGTGTAAATAATTGTTTATTTAAAGCCCCAAAGCTCTGCTTTCTGCTATAATTAATCTCATATTTTATGGAGAATTTTATGGATAGCAGTATTAAAAAAACACTTTGTAAGGTTTTGTATGCACTCATTATATTCCTGGGTGCATTTATATTATTTATGTTTCAGCCCGTTACGGGAAAAATTTTAACCCCTCAATATGGAGGCGGAGCCGATATCTGGGCCTCATGTCTTTTGTTTTTCCAGTTTATTTTATTTGCAGGATATCTCCTTGCAGGTTTTTTAAATAAGCTGAAGCCTAAAACAAACGCTGTAGTTTACGGCATTTTATTTATCATATCTTTAATTTTATTTAAACTTCCGACAGAATTCGGAAGCTGGCTTATAGGAGAAAACATTAATCCCTTGCTGTCTTTATTTATATCATTATTTAAATATGCAGCATTACCTGTGCTTGCGCTTTCTACAATAAGCGTTTCTATACAAAACTGGTATGTAAAAGAAACCGGTGAATCGCCTTATATTCTATATGCAGTCTCAAACACCGGTTCATTTCTTGCATTATTTTTATATCCTCTGCTTTATGAACCCATTATGCCGACCTCATCAATTATAAACCTCTGGCACAACGGTTTTATCCTGCTTGTATTATTAATAATCATTGCATCCGTTTTATATTTTAAAAACCCGAAAGAGGATAAAGAAGAACAATCCGACATAAAAATTCCCGTTAAAAGTTATCTTTACTGGATAGCATTGAGTGCTGCAGGATGCATCCTTTTGACTTCATATACAACTTTTGTAACAGTTATGATACTTCCTCTTCCAATGCTATGGACACTATTTTTAGGCCTTTATCTTTTAACCTTCGTATTATGTTTCGGGTCTGAAAAATTTTATAACAGAAAAATCATATTCCCTATGATTTTATTTTTCTCAATTGCTTATTTATTATTTGCCTGGAAAGGCAATACCGTACTTTCGGTATTAATTATTGCCGGATTATTTTTCTCGTTTCTTATGGTATGCAACGGAGAAATTTATAAAACAAGACCTGATTCTTCAAAATTAAGCTGGTTTTACCTTGCAATAGCAGGCGGCGGAGTTTTGGGCGGGTTTTTTGTAAACATAATTTCGCCCTTAATATTTAACAGCTACACGGAACTTCCTTTAATTAATACTTTGATGTGCGCTTTTGTGCTTTATTTAATCGCAAAGAGCGGCAAAGAAAATATTTGCTCAAATAAAATTACTTTAATAAAAGCCTGCATTGTGGGCTTTATCGGCCTGCTGCTGTTTGGTTTATACATAAAAGCCCTTATTTATAATAATAAAATGAGCATTATAAAAGATGAAAGAAATTTTTACGGGGCTGTAAACATTGAAACCAATGAAAAAGACGGTGTGAAAATCATAACCAACGGAAACACAATCCACGGTGCACAACTATATAAAGCAAAGAATATTAAAGAAGAAAAGACACCGCTTTCTTATTATGGAGAAACAAGCGCATTTGCTTTTGCAATAGAGGGAATGAAGAATTTTCAAACAGTTAAAGAACGGCCGTTAAATATCGGCGCAATAGGGCTTGGTGCAGGAACAATAGCATCTTACACAAAAAGCAATGATAAAATGACCTTCTATGAAATTGACCCCAAAATGCATAAAGCCGCACGGAATGAATTTACATTCTTAAAGCACGCAGAAGGCAAAATTGACGTATTAATGGGGGATGCAAGAATAACTCTTTCAAAAAGCGAACCGCAGAATTTTGATATACTGCTTGTTGACGCATTTTCCTCAGATTCCATCCCTGTTCATTTAATAACAAAGGAAGCTTTTGAAATTTATAAAAAACATACTAAAAATGACGGCATCATAATGTTTCATATAAGCAACAACTACATTTCACTTGATAAGATGCTTGAAAAACTTGCTCTTGAAGAAAAATTAAGATATGTTTCTTTTGCAAGCGTACGTTCTTTAAATCCTAATGCAAAACACAGGGACTACCAGCATTCAAGCTACTATTTTATGATATTTATGCCTGAAAACAAACTTTACAAAAACTTTAAAGATTTCAGACGCGACTATAACGACGGAACGGCGATAGTTAAGATAGGAGCAATCAAAATTGAACAGGATAAATACTTAAAACCGTTCACTGATGATTATTCAAGCTTGATACGCATATTAAAACCGGTAAAATAATAATCTTTACTTATAAACTACGGATTTAATCTCAGGTTTTGAAAGAGAATATTCAAATGAGGCGGCGGCATAGTCTAAAGCCTCATTTATTTTATCTTCTTTAACAGTGTTATAAAAAAGCGTGCAGAGGATTTCACCTTTTTGAACTTTATCCGCAATTTTCTTATTTAAAATACACCCGGCACCAAAATCAATACTGTCTGATTTTTTATCCCGCCCCGCGCCCAGAAGCTTACAGGCTTTTGCGATATTTAAAGCATCCAGTTTTGAAATATATCCTTCATTTTCTGCCTTTATTTCAAGCTTATTTTTCCCAATATTAAAAAGTGTATAATCATGGATACATTCAGGGTTTCCGCCTTGCGCTTTAATAATTTCTTCTAATTTTTTAAGAGCGGAACCTGATTTTACAGCATCATTAACCATTTTTTCGGCTTCACTGAAATCTTTTGCAAGATTAGCCAAAATTAAGGTATGCGCTGCTATTTCAAGAACAATTTCATATAAATCCTGGTTATATTCTCCCTTTAAAAATTCAATACTTTCAATAATTTCCAGAGAATTTCCTATATGCGTGCCTAAAGGCTGCTCCATAGAACTTATTACAGCCTCAATTTTCCTGTCTAATTTAGCTCCTGTTTTTATCATTAAATCAGCAAGCTCCCGCGCCTCTTCTTTTGTTTTAATGAACGCTCCGCTGCCGTATTTAACATCTAAAACTATAATATCGGCCCCGCTTGCAATCTTTTTAGATACAACGGAAGCACATATTAAAGATTTATTATCCACCGTTGCCGTAACATCGCGAAGCGCATATATTTTACCGTCTGCAGGGGTTAAATTCGGGGTTTGCGCTGAAATTGCCGCCCCTATATTTTGAATTTGTTCTCTGAATTCTTCATCCTTTAATGCACATTTAAAATTCGGGATGGATTCAAGCTTATCTACCGTGCCGCCGGTATAACCGAGGCCTCTGCCGCTTAATTTTGCACATTTAACCCCGAGAGAAGCCAGCAGAGGAATTAAAACTATGGTGACTTTATCGCCCACCCCGCCTGTTGAATGTTTATCCGCAACAGTATTTGATATATCGGAAAAATCTAAAATTTCACCCGATTTTACAAAGGCTTCTGTCATATAAGCGGTTTCATCTTCATTTAAACCTTGAAAACACACTGCCATAAGCCAGGATGACATTTGATAATCTTCAACAGTACCGTCCATCAGGCCATTAATTAAAAAATCAATTTCTTCTTTAGTATGAGCTTTGCCTTCTTTTTTCTTTTGAATAATATCAACCGTGCGCATTTTTCACCTCTTATTTATGATAAGTTTCATTGTTTAAAATTTTATAAGCTCTGTAAATCTGTTCTATTAAAATAAATACAGCCTCTTGATGCAGAAAGGTTAATTTTGACATTGAAAATTTAAAATGACTTTTGTTTCGAACCTCTTCAATAAGGCCTTCAGAGCCGCCTATTGCAAATAATATTTCATTATAAGCACCATCACATTCAATGTCTTTAATTTTCTGTGCAAATTCAGGGCTTGATAACTGTTTTCCTTCAATTTCAAGGGTTATAAGATATGAATTTTGTTTCAAATTTGTTTTTATAAATTCTGAAATTGAATTTGTTTCAATGATTTTAAGCGAAGTATATCCTGTAAGCCGTTTTTTAAATTCTTCAATACCAAGCTTAAAATAAGGCTCCTTAATTTTTCCTTCAAGTATTATTTTAATATTCATATTTTATACGATATCTTTATATGTATCGTTGTTTAACAGCTCATAATTAATTTCATTTTCATTATCTGCAATAATGGCAGCAACAACCGCATCAGATGCAACGTTTGCTGTTGTTCTGAGCATATCTGCTAATCTTTCAAGCGCAAATAAGAAGCTGAAGCCTATAACCAATTGCTCCGGAGTTAATCCTATGCCGTTTAACACAAGGGCAATGGTAATAAGACCGGCCCCCGGGATTCCCGCACAGGTTGAAGAAGCTATAATTGCAAGGAAGGCAATTTGCAAAATTAAAATAAGGCTTAATTCAATACCGTAAGTCTGCGCTAAGAATATAACCGCAACGGTTTGCATTAAAGCTGTTCCGTCCATATTTAAAGTAGCACCCAAAGGCAGAACAAATGAACATATTTTGCTTGAAATGCCGCGTTTTTCACAGCAGGTTATGGTTAAAGGCAAAGTGGCAGAGCTTGATGCCGTACCGAAAGCCACCATTATAGCCTCTGTTATTGCTGTATATAATTTCCCGACAGGAACTTTTGAAAATATCTTTAACATCATAGGATATACAAAGAAAAACTGTATAATTACACCTAAAACAAGAACAAGGAAATATCTCCAAACCCCTTCAAACATTGAAATACCAAAGCTTGAAACAGATGCAGCCGTAAGGGCAAATACACCCGGGGCCGCAAGGTACATAATCCAATCAGTTACTTTCATTGTTGCCGCAAAAATACTTTCAAAGAAAGAAACAACAGGCCTGTTGATTTCTCCGATTTTTGCAAGCGCGATAGAAAAGATTAAAACAAATATTATAATGGGTATCATATCGCCTGTAGACAGAGCATGGAACGGATTTTTAGGAATAAGCCCGAGGAAAATCCCCGCCAAATTTGACTGCTGTTCTGCTATTGTGCTTGAAACATACCCTTGCATCTCCTGCGCTACATCAGGGCTTATAAAGCTTTGAGCATTAAGCCCCGGTTTCATAACAAGGGCAAGAATAGCACCGATTGCAACGGCCGCAACAGTAATTATTGTATAGTAGAAAATCATTTTCTTGCCAAATTTTGCAAGCTGTTTATTATCACCTATACTTGAAATACCTATTACAATAGCACTTATAACAAGAGGTATTACAACCATTTGTATAATATTAATAAATGCCTGGCCTGTAATATCAAGAATTTTGTGCGCAACAGGGTAGCTTGAAGCAGGGAATAAAATCCCGACTACAATACCTGCAATTAAACCGAAAAATATATGCCAGTTTCTTTTAATACCGAGCAAAATTGCAATAAGTATCTGCATGTGTACGCCCATTTTGAATAGTCCTTTTATTTTATTATCAAATCTTAAACTTCCTTAATAATACTACTATTTCTAAACTATGGCAATGCAGTGCTCAATCAAACAGATGATTTTTCTAAAATTTGTTAAGCAAATTAATATCTTTTGCGATAATAAGAGTAATTAATTTTTATTATTGTGAAATAAGGTTTAGATAGTAATAAATGTTTAGCCAGCAAAATTTGCAAAATGCCGTTAGTGTTGAGAATATGGAAGATAAATCGAATTTGTTGTCTCTTGCAACATCTGCGCATCAGCAATATTTAATAAAATCCAATAACGAAGATTTAATTAAAGCCATAAATTATTATATTCAGGCTATTAAAGCAAACCCCGAAATTTCAAGCGCATATTACAGGCTGGCAAGCCTTATGCACGAAAGCGGACAGATTGGAATAGACGGCGCACTTGAACAGTGCAAAAGAGCCGTTGAAATTGACCCTGATAACCCGAATGCAAGGATGTATCTCGGGTATTTTCTATCTCAAAACGGCGAATATGACGCAGCCTATGAACAATTTAAACGCGCCATAAAATTAAAACCCTCTTTTTCCTACAGGGCTAAAATGGTTATGGCTCTTGATATACTGGATAGGATAAAACATAAAGAAAAAGGTAAAGAAGCCGATATTCTTTCTTTTTCAAAAGCTATGTATTATATATGCTCAAGTTCTTTATTCTTCCTTTTTGATAAGGCCGGAATAAAAATGTTTTGCAAAAATATCGTAAACGATTTGAATTTTGCAAGATACAGAGCGGTAGGCAGCATCTTAGAAAAAACAAATTTTGATAAAGATGCTTATGAAGTATACTCAAATGCTGTTGACAACACAAAAAACGCTCCTCTTTTTTATGAAAAAATGGCAAATATAGCCGTTAAAAAAGAAAGACTTGAAGTTGCACTGCAATGCTATCAAAATGCCGCGGTTCTGTCAAATAATGACCCTGAAAAAGTTGTTGATTTGATTGAATTTATTGAAGCAAATTTCCCCGAAAAAACGGATGAACTTATTGATAATTACACACTTTTAATTAAAAAACTCCCCGATTTTTCAAGAGGGTATTATGAACTTGGAAATTTATACCTTAAAAAGGATGAAAAAATAAACGCCGTCAGCGCATTTAAACTGGCACTTAAAGGCGAGCCGGATAATCCTTTCTATCAAAATTCCCTTGCTTTTGCATACGTTCAATTAGAACAATACGACAGTGCCGTTGAACTTTACAAGATGGCACTTGAAGCAAACCCGAATAATGAATGGACTGCAGTTGTAGCACAGGCTCTTGCCGCTATTTATCACAGAATTAAAGGAAATTTTGAAGCCGCCATCTCAATGCTTCAAAACGCCCTTCTTTTAACTAAAAATAAAACGGAAATTTATTTATCACTGGCCGATATATATTATGATATCGATGATATGGATGAGGCCATAAAATATTATACTCTGGCTGTTGAAGCAGGTTTCCGCGATGCTAAAGTATTTTCAAGGCTTGCAATGGCATTTTTTGAAAAAGATTATACAGAAAATGCGATTGAATTCTATACAAGAGCAATTGATATAGAGCCTGATTATGAAATAGCCTATAACAATTTAGGGGTTGTATATTTTGACGGCCTGAATGATGTCGATAGAGCAAAACCCTGTTTTGAAGCCGCTATCCGCCTGAATCAAGATTATACGATGGCACATTTTAATATGGCAAGATACTATGAAGCAAAAGGGGATAAGGTGCTTGCAGCAAACGAATATCAATCGGCACTTGATTTAAACAAGCTTTATCCTGAAATTGATGATAATATTATTCAAGAAAGGTTATTTAAACTTTTTGAAACATAATTTAAACATTTAGGCCGGTTAGAAAACAGATGAAAAGATTTTTAAGAGTTTTTAAAAATACAACGGTAAGGATATTCAGTTTTTTATTGTTTATCCTTTTTGTTGCAAGCATTTTTATCTTTAAAGATTTCTATAAAGCCCAATGGCATAAAACCTTAAGTTTTTATTATGTTTATATAGGGGATAACGCTTACAAAAAACATAAACCCCAAAAAGCAATAGAATCTTATGTAAAAGCACTTGAACTATATCCAAAACATTACAGAGCACAGTATAATCTCGGAAATTTGTATGTAGTTTACGAAGATTATTATTCAGCCTTAAATTCTTATTCAAAAGCCCTTCAATTAAAACCCGATTTTACCGTTGCAAGGATAAACTACGCAATTGTTCTTTCAGAAACAATGTTTAATTACGACAGAGCAATTGAAGAATATAATTTAGCCGTTACAAATGTTCCAAAATGGATTTATATACCGTTTATCGTGAATAAAAAAAATTCCTTTAAACATAACAAGGCCGTAGCCTTTTATAATCAGGGGCTTGCATGGCGCGGAAAATCTCTTCTTAATGGAGAAGATAGATTTTTAGCAAGACGTTTTCTTGAAAATGCCGTATCTTCCTATGAAAAAGCCTTAAAAACGATGAAATCTTTTGATGTTTACTATAACCTTGCAATTGCGCATCATCTTTTAAGAAATCCTGAATATGCAGGGTATTATTATTGCAAAGCTATAGAAAAAGAGCCTATGAGATATGAAGCCCATTATAATTTTGCAATCCTTTTAAGGGGTATGAAAAAATACACGGATTCAATGGAAGAATTTAAAAAAGCGGGTCTTTTGCTTGATTCGGCAGGGGACAGCAATAAAACACGATATATTTATGATATTTTAAATGAAGTTAATCAAAAATATTCTGCATCCGAAGAATATGCACAGTTAAGAAAAAGGATTGAAGAAGAAAAGAAACAGGGCATAGAAAACATTAAAGAAGAAGTAACATACGTTAAAGGAAAAACCCTTGTATTGGAAGAATCCAAAGGAGCAACAATCAAAAGCTTTAAAAAATGTGCTTCAAAAAAATACTTTGAGGACGGTATAAAAAATTGAAAACAAACGATAAAATAATCTATAATTTTTTGCTTGATTTAGCAAATGCTTTTGAAAATTCAAAAACAGAGGTTGAATTAACATCTAACCTTAAAAAGGTTTTTGCCGCATTTTGCGATATAGATGAGTTTAAAATCTTCCTGTACGACAGCGTTTTGAATTCACTTAAAGATTTTACAAAACCATGGGAAATTTTAAAAAAAGATTACCGTGCAAATATTTTAAACAGCTATTTTTGCTCTTTTAAATACAATACAACCGATTATATAAAAGAAAAAGACGAGCTTGTTTTTCCCGTATATGATAAAAAAATTCTTTCAGGGATTGTGTACATCAAAGGCAGGGTTAAAAATAAAATTCTCCTTGAAATCCTGTCTCTGGTATCAAAGCAGATTTCATACGCTATGAACAGTCTGAAAAATACGGAAGAAATGGTTATTCAGGAAAAATTTCATAAAACCATCAGAAATATCGCAAAAATTATTGAAACCCAGTATGAATTAAACTACATCATGCCGGTTTTAGGAGAGATGATAGACAGTTTCATATCAGAACATCTTATCTATGTATTTTTAAAGGTGCCAAAGAAAAAAAACTATAAGCTTGTTTGGCCGAATAACTGTTCTGACGCAAGAATTTTAGACTACCTGAGCGTAATTAATCCAAAATCTACGGCAATTCTGGAAGATGAAGGCAAAATCGGAATATTTCCGCTGTTTTGCGAAGGAAAAATCTTCGGAGCAATCGTTGCAAAAAGCCAGAATGAAAAATTAAATGATAAAGATACGGATTACTTAATTGAAATATCAAAACAAGCTTCAACTACGGTAGACAGGGCAAGCTCTTATATGAAAATATTAGAACATGCAACCCTTGATGCGCTCACAGGATTAAATAACAGGCACCAGTTCCACACCCGTCTGCATTCTGAAGTTGCAAACGCCAAACGTCAAAAATCAAGCTTGTGCTGCATTATGACAGATATTGATTTCTTTAAATCCGTAAATGATACCTATGGCCACGCCGTTGGCGATTGTGTCTTAAAAACGGTTGCAAAACAAATTAAAAAAGAACTCAGAGAATACGATATACCATCAAGATACGGCGGGGAAGAATTTACAATAATTCTTCCGAACACTTCTCTTGAAGAAGCAGCCCTTGTAGCCGAGCGTTTAAGATACAGTATCGAAAAGAAAATAATAAATATTGAAGAGTACAGAATTGAAAATGTCTCAAATATATCCGTCACAATTTCTGTCGGCGTAGCACAGTATAAAAATACTATGAAAGAACCTGAAAACCTTTATCAGGCAGCAGATAAAGCCCTTTATACCGCAAAAGAAAGCGGCAGAAACAGGGTAATTGTTGCAGATTAATTCTTTTCAAATACTAGAACATGCTCATGGTAGTCCATAATTATATCCGTTTGTTGAAAACCGGCACTAAGTAAAGCTTCCGGAAATTTATCAGAATTTTTTCTGCCATCCTCCCCTTTATAATCATAGCCCCCTATTGCAACCACAGAACCTCCGGCAAGCTTGTCATAAAGCTTTGATGCAAAAGCCTCATATTCATCCGGATTGACATATGGCCACATATTCCGGCACATAATAATAGACGGGGTATCTGAATCAACATTTTCAATGTCATCCAGAATATTGGCACAGCTGAATTCCACAGGCCCCGCTGCTTTATCTGTCAATTTTTCTGTTTCCCGATATTGTTCATCAATTTCAAGTGTTACATATTTTTTTATTTCTTCGCCATTCAGATTAAGAGTTCTCCTTGCAGGAAGATAGCTGTTTTTCATTATTTTATCGCCCTGCTTATTTTGTATATTTTTTTCAACAAGTTCGCTGTTTATATCTTTTGCATTAATTGGAAAGAATTTTTCAGGATGACTGTTCATCTCCTGCAGCAGCATTGATAAACTGTAAGCCTCTTCTCCGCTCGAGCAAGCATATACATAAGTGTTTACTTTATCTTCATTTGAGAATCTGTCATTTAAATAATATCCAAAATCTCTCCACTCTAAATCATACCTGAACATATTTGTATCAGGGCGGGTAAATATTTTACCGTGTTCATCCGCAATCTGTCCCCTTTTTAATTTTGGCGTTTCGGTTGTTTTTTCAAAAGTATCAGCTTCAAGATTTCCTTTAAAACACGGTATATTCTGCCTTAAATTAAAAGATGGTGTATGGTTTATTTTAAGAGCATAAAAAATCGGGGAAATAAGCATGGTAAATTAAAGCCTTATTTTATTGATTGTATAAGCAATAAAACAGGACAAGAAAATAATTTGCGCCATTTTATACTATTTCAGATTTTCAAATAAGATGCTTGATAAGTATCTTTCGCCATAATCAGGAAGGATTACAACAATTATCTTATCTTTGTTTTCGGGACGTTTTGAAACCTCCAGTGCCCCAAACATTGCAGCCCCTGATGATATCCCGCATAAAATCCCTTCTTCTTTTGCAAGCCTGCGGGCCGTTTCAATAGCATCTTCATTTGATACCTTAACTATTTCATCAATAACATTTGTATCAAGAATTTTTGGAATAAAACCTGCACCTATGCCTTGAATTTTATGAGGCCCTGAAGGCTCTCCTGATAATACTGCCGATGTTTCAGGTTCAACCGCTATCGCCTTAAAATCAGATTTTATTTTTTTTATTGTTCTTGAAATTCCCGTAATAGTACCGCCGGTACCTACTCCTGCAACTAAAATATCAATCTTTTTATCAGTATCGTTTAAAATTTCAACTGCCGTTGTCTTTTCATGAACTGCGGGGTTATCGGGGTTTACAAACTGCCCTATAATTATTGAATTTGGAATCTGCGCTATTAATTCTTCCGCCTTTTCAATAGCACCTTTCATTCCCTTGGCACCTTCCGTTAAAATTAATTCCGCCCCGTATGCTTTCATAAGCATTCTGCGCTCAATACTCATAGTATCCGGCATTGTTATAATAAGCCTGTACCCTTTAATGGCGCACACCCAGGACAGACCAATTCCTGTATTTCCGCTTGTAGGCTCAATTATGGTCGTTTTATCAGGAGTAATTTCTCCCCTTTTCTCAGCTTCCTCTATCATATTTAAAGCTACACGGTCTTTAATTGAATTTGCAGGATTGAAACATTCAAGTTTAGCATAAATTCTTGCAAACCCTTCTTTATTTAATTTATTAATTTCCACAAGAGGAGTGTTTCCCGTTAATTCACATAAATTCTTTGCAATTTTCATATTTGAATTCCTTTTTTTATTTTCCACCAATTGTTCCACTTTTTTATTATTTAGTCAATTGGCAAAAATTATCCTTCAAGAGTTTTATAAAAACCTTATGAAAATCTCATTCAACAATAATATATATTTCACTTCGCGTAATGAAGAAATAAGAACAGCTGATAATATCCAAAGAAAAACAAAAAACAGATTTAATTTTATAAGCTCAAGCAGAATAGACGATTTCTTTGAAGATGGCGATAATTTTGAATACAAAGAAAAAGCTGAAGAACTTTCATCAAAATTAAGAACCGTTATACTTGCTTCAAGAGCAGCTGCCGAACAATTAAACAATGCAAATTGCGGAATAGGCGTTTTATACGCAGATGATTTGGATTTATCGGAATATACAGGCCTCGGCAACTGTATGGAATACGCTAAAGCTGCTATAGCAGCACTCTGTGCAAACGGATATTATAATAATGAACGTATGAATTTATGGTATGAAACCGGATTTAGAAATATAAAAACAGGTGAAATTGAATACATAAACAAATGTCCGCTTGACCATTGTTTTGCTGTGACAGATTTAAACCGCAGAGACAAAAAAGACATTGTTGTAGACCCGTGGGCAGGCTTTGCGGATTATACACCTGAAGCAAAAGAAAAATTTAAAGTTCTTTTTAACAAAAGAATTAAAATGGCCGAAAGAGCAAATCAAAAATTATTTATGATTGAAAAACTGGAAAACGGGGAAGACCTTAGCATAGAAAATTATAAAACGGAAGGAGATTTTATATTTATGCCAAGAGAAATTTTTACAACAAATTATGAAAAAGAAGCTCTTGGAAATTATGCAAGAACCATCTATCCCGAACTTATACTTAAAGCTTAAGTATAAACATTGCCCCTGCAGCACTCAAAATGATATAATTCATTTATGAACAGACATAATCAAAAAATAACGGAAAAATTAAACTGTATCAGAAACGAAATGACTCATCTTTGGGGGTCAGTGTTTTTAATAATGGGCGGTTCAATTTCAATAGCATTTTACAATCGAACATTTTTAGCATTTCTTATAAGTTCAGTAGGTGTTATTGTTGCCACAATATTAGCCTATGCTTATTTTATAAGACGTGATGAAACATTGAGAATAATAAATTCTATGGAGGATGATTAACAATGAATATGGAAATAATAGGAAATATTGTCATATTAATAGAAATTCTGGCTTTCTTTTCTTTTTGTGCCTACAAATATATCTCCCAAAACAGAAAATACTCCGAAAAATAAGCAGCAGCCTGCATTAAATTTTGTTTCGGGCGTTCTCTTTTATTAAGTTTTGTTGCAAAGAGAATTTAATTAATGGAATTTATCTCTTTTTTAAATATAATTGTTAAGGCAAAATAATTAATACAAAAGGATTAGTTTTTTTGTTTACTTAGATACAGAAAAATGTTTGTGTTAATATTTTGTTATAGTAGTAGTTTAGATAATAGAGGACA
>CAQTPN010000002.1:0-4941 GCA_948888345.1 uncultured bacterium
TTGGCGGCGTTTGCGGCGAACACGGCGGAGACCCTGACAGCGTGAAATTCTGCCATAAAATCGGGTTGAATTACGTTAGCTGTTCACCTTTCAGGATACCGCAGGCGAAACTTGCGGCAGCACAAGCAGTAATTGAATCCAAGAAATAAGTTTCGCCGTTTCAATTGCAGACAAGCTGCGTTTTCGTGACAAGCACAAAAAGTTGCGGCAGCACAAGCAGTAATTGAAAGCAGAAAGTAAAAGTTTCATAAGCTTAGAATAATCAGCAAAAGCAGCACATTATGTGCTGCTTTTGTCATTGCGAGGGAACAAAGTGACCGCGGCAATCCGGAATTAAAGATTTTCCGGGATTGCTTCGCTATCGCTCGCAATGACAAGATACACAGCAATAATGACAAGAACACAGCAATGGCAAAATGTGTTTGCAATATAATAAACAATATTTGCATGTCATGGGGATTTGACTTATAATTTTTTCAAGAAGAGGAAGGAAAAATCAGAAAATATGGCAGTGGAGCTTGAAGCAAATAAAAAGTTAACAAAAAAACTTCCTCCGCATAATTTGGAAGCTGAAGAATCAGTATTGGGTGCCATCTTATTAAATTCGGGAGATGTATTAAACAGAATTGTTGAAATTTTAAAGCCGGAATGCTTCTACAGCCCGAAAAATCGTTTAATATATGATGCAATGTTTACAATGTACAACCAAAATAAGCCCGTTGATGCACTTTCGATAGGCGAGTATTTTAATGCCAAAAACCAGCTTGATGATATCGGCGGCAGAGAATATTTAAACGATTTAATGATTGATACAACCTTGACCTCAAATGTTGAATACTATGCCAACATCATCAAAGAAAATGCTACAAAAAGGCAGCTTATAACTGCAGGAAGCAATATTATTGAAGAAACATTCAAAAATCCCGAATCAAAGGTATCACTTGAATTTGCGGAAAAAATGATTTTTGAAATTTCCCAGCAGAAAAACTCCCAGCAAATGGAGGTTTTATCAAGCCTTTTATATGAAACTATGGAACAATTAGAGTACAGAGCTTCAAATAAAGGTTCATGCACCGGAGTTCCAAGCGGTTTTTATGATTTAGATGCACTTACGGCAGGATTTCAAAAATCGGATTTAATTATCCTTGCCGCCCGCCCTTCAATGGGAAAAACCGCTTTTGCGCTAAACATTGCACAAAATGTTGCAATGAGGTCAAAAATTCCTGTTGCAATATTTTCGCTTGAAATGTCAAAAATCCAGCTGACACAGAGAGTTTTATGCTCTGAGGCTGAAGTAGATGCTCAAAGGGCAAGAACGGGGGAATTACTTCCAAAAGAGTGGGAAAGCATTTTTTCCAAGATGGACGATTTACACCTTGCTCCTTTATTTATTGATGATACTGCAGGGGTAAGCGTTTCCGATATCCGTGCAAAATGCAGACGTTTAAAAATGAAATACCCTGATTTAGGGCTTGTTATTATTGATTACCTTCAATTAATTGAAGAAAGAAGTTCACAAGACAGAACCCAGCAAATTTCAATAATCTCAAGAGGATTGAAAGCTCTTGCAAGAGAATTAAATGTCCCGATTATTTCACTTTCACAGCTATCCCGTAAAGTTGAAGAACGCGGCGATAAAATGCCGATGCTTTCAGACTTAAGGGATTCAGGTGCAATTGAGCAGGATGCTGATATTGTAATGTTTATTCACAGGGAAGAATATTACGATAAAGAAAACCCTGAAGTAAAAAACAAAGCCACAATTTCTATTGCAAAACAAAGAAACGGCCCCACGGGAAACGTTGATTTGCTGTTTCAAGGGTCTACAACAAAATTTAAAAACCCGATTAAACGACAAGAAGAATAAAAAGAAGCCCGTAAACATAAACGGGCTTTCTTATTATTTTATTAATGCTTGAATTTCTTTAAAATATGGATTTTTCGCTGTTTTTAACCATTCAAACAATACAATTTCAAGACAGGTAATTTTTGCGCCGAGGCTTTTTAATAAATCCATTGCACATTCAAATTCAACCTTATTTCTGCTTGCACATAAATCTTTTACAACAAAAACTTCATACCCTTCTTCCAAAAGCTTTGCTGCAGTTTGATAAACACAGATATGCGCCTCAATACCGCAGATTATAATTTGCTTTTTACCCAAAGACTTGATTGTTTCAGCGTATCCTGTTTCAATAAGGGCATTGAACCCCGTCTTTTCCATGGGGTGATATTCGCTTAACTGTGCTTTTATTTCTTCAATGGTACCGCCCAAACCCTGAGGATACTGTTCCGTTACAAGGGTATTTACTCCTAAAATTCTTGCAGCCTGTACTAATTTTGGAGCTTTAATATACATCTGCTCCTTTATGCCCTGATTTAACATAGCCATCAATTTTTCCTGTATGTCTACAATTAAAACCAGACTATCCATAGTGTTTAACATATTATTAATTCCTCATTTTGTTGATAATGCTTATTTTATTAATATTATACTCTAAAATATGATTTAAAAACGCCTTTTGTACGATATCAATTATTTTTATTTATATGTTTTATTTTTGATATGAAAATGAAATTGTATAATGATTTAAACTTTTCAGGGTATAAAAGTTCAAAATATTCTTATCCTGAAACAAAAAACAGCATTTTAGATAAGCCGCAGACACACAATATTTCTGATAATCTTGATTTATCAGATTTTCAATCCTTATATGATTATTCAAACGAAAAAATCGGAAATTTGTATAAATATTATGTAAACAGTGATATTAACGCACAATACGGGAAAGAGTGCGCAGATAAAATTATAAAAAAGCTTGAAATCGGAGATGTTGAAGCAAGCTATACAGAAATGCTTCTTGAACTTGTGGAAGAAGAAAAAATATCCCCTTATGTTCTTGATGATATTACAGGAAGATTGAATTCAAATGCAGTAAAAGATATTGATAAACTGTATGAAGCCTATGCAGATAATAAAAATATAAAAGATGTTTTCGTACCGTATTTTGAAGATAA
This sequence comes from uncultured bacterium, assembly GCA_948888345.1. Taxonomy (GTDB): domain Bacteria; phylum Cyanobacteriota; class Vampirovibrionia; order Gastranaerophilales; family Gastranaerophilaceae; genus MGBC122484. Next base: position 3,019 of record CAQTPN010000002.1, read on the forward strand.
AAAAGAAGCGGAAAAAAGTCTTGAAACGGGCGATATATGCCGGATTGGGGATAATAAAAATATTTCAATAAAACTTCAAGACGGCTCTTTTAAAACATTATTTATTACCCCTGAAACCTATCTGGAACTTTTTCCGCCGGTTGAAAGGTTTATAATAACTCAATCCGGAAGGCTTGGAGATTGTTATCTTTTATCCTCAATCGATTCAATAAACCAGAATCCCAACACAAGATATAAGCTTTTAGAAATGTTTAAAGAAAATGAGGACGGCACGGTAGATGCAGCATTGTCAGGCTTTAAAAATGAGGGTGGTCAAATCGTTCAGGCCGACCCTTCCAAAACCATTATAAAAGATATATCAAAAGAAATTTTAAAGGTAAAGGATGATAAAATAACCTCATTTACAACAGAGGGGGTAAGAGCAGTTGAAATATTGTATGAAAAAATGGAACAAGATAAATCAAATGCTGTTATAGAAGAAAGACATAAACTTTTTAAGGATTTAAAACATGCTGAAGGAAAAGACCGTTTCGCATTAAATGAAAATGATATTTTTTGGTCGCTTTTTTGTGATAATGAAATAAGAGAAAAACAAAAAGAACTTGAAGATACGGATTCTATAATGATTTCAGGCTTATTTGGCTGGAAAACAATCACAAAAGAAGAAATGGATTATTTTTGCACTCTTTTTGAAAACGGCGAAGAAATGTTTGTTGTAGGAGACACATGGAAAAGGTTTGAGCTTTCAAAAGAGGAAGTATATAAAAAGCTTTCTGAAATTCAAGCAAGAGATGATGATTTTTCAAAATATGAAACCCTTGTATTAAAAAGGCTAATTAATGAATTTAAAGACAGTTCAAAACCTGTGGAATTTTATGAAGAAATTTTGCCAAAACGCCTGTTTTATGATGTGTTTGATAATATTACAAAATTTGATTTAATGGATTCTACATCAGGCTTTGAAAAAGATGCGCTTGAAAATCTCGGCCTTATTGATACGGTTAAAAAACTATCGGATTCGGATTTTATAAAAGAAAAATTATTTACCCCGGATGTTTCAAAATATGTTTTCACCTGTGCCTCAAAACAAAGTAATCCCGGTGCAAAAATCCCGCTATATAATAATCACGCCTATTCACTTTCACCTGTGGACACAAATGACGGCAGAAAATTTCTTGTAAGAGACCCTCATAATACATTAAATGAAGTTATTTTAAGCTATGAAGAGATTTGCGGGTATTTTGATACGGTTGATTACGGCAGACTTCCATAAACATCCTTTAATGGTATAATAATTTTTATGAAAAGAATTATTATACTTGTTTTATTATTATTTACAGGATTTATTGCCCCTGCATTTTCAAATGATGACACTTCAAACAAAGTTGTGGTTGAAAGTTTGCAGGATTTTACGGTTGAACAGCATAAAAATACCGTAAAATTTAAAGTTTTAGAAGAAAACAGTTTTGAAAACGGAATAACATTTGAAAAAGACAGCGTCATATCAGCTGAAATAACAAAAGTAGCAGAACCCAAACGCGGCAAAAGAAACGGGTATCTTGTAATTGTACCTTTAAGTTACAGCGTACCGTCTAAAGGCGGTGAAAATATTAAAATCAATGATGAATACTGGGTTGCAACTGTTGCAGGATATAAACCTTTTGATGTCAAAAAGGCTGCATTCAGCGCAGGACTTAGTGCTGCAGGATATTTTGTCAAAGGAATAGGCCAGATATTTTATTTTGGTAAAGGGTTAATTTCTCCAAATGAAGGGGAAGGACGTCTAAAATCAGGAGCAAAAAATGTTTATGAAAATTCTCCGCTCTGCTATATTGAAGAAGGGGAAGAAATTAATATAAAAACGGGGGATATCCTTCTTTTAAAATTCCATTATGATAATGTTCCGAAATGGAAATTCCGGAA
>CAQTPN010000002.1:4951-10046 GCA_948888345.1 uncultured bacterium
TATGGAGCGGCCCATGCCCTGAAAAATATTGATATGGAAATTCCGGAAAAGAAACAGGTAATATTACATTGTAAACTTTATTGTAACAATTTTTATATACTCTGTTTATAAATTTTTATCACGCACCTTTTATTTGGGGTATTATTTAATAAAATAAACACGTGTTGATAATTGTTAGGTTTAAAAGGAAATTAAATGAGAATTGCAAGCATTAATTCTTATTTTAACAGAGGTAATATTTCATTTAAAAGGACACTCGAAGAGCATCAAAGCGGAGGAGCAAATGTAAACCCTGATACTAAAGAAGTATCGTTTAAAATATTTACATTTCCTGATGCTGAAAGTGTAGATGTAAAAATATACGATAGAAAAGACCCTGAAAAATTTAAAACATACCCTTTAGATAATTACGGAGAAGGAATTTTCAGAACCAAGAAAGCTATACCCCAAAACAAAGCAAAGGAAGGGGACAGGTATGCTTACGTAATTAAAAAAAGCGACGGTACGGTTGAAGAAGTAAAAGACCCCTATGCAAAAAGACAGGGAAACGGTACAAAAGAAGAGTTTTTGGATTATTCAATTATTTATGAACATAAAAATTCTATCTGGAAACATTTAAAAAGCTGGCTTAAAAATCCCGAAAGAATCGTAAGAACCCCAAAAGAAGGCCAATTAGGAATAAAAGATGCAATTATCTATGAAATGCAGATAGACACATTGACTCAGGAAGGGACGTTTGAGGCCGCTAAAGAAAAACTTCAAACCATTAAAAACTCAGGGTTTAATACAATCCAATTAATGCCAAATGAAAATACATTCGGCCCGAACTGGGGATATGACGGCGAAGATAAATTTGCACCGCAGGAGCATAGAGGCGGGCCTGATAAATTAAAAGAATTAATTGATGAAGCGCATAAAACAGGGCTTAACGTATTTATGGATATTGTGCCGAACCATTCAGGCCCCGATGGCAGCCGGCTTGAAAAAACAGGCCCTTATATAGAAGGGGATAATATTTTTGGCAGAGCTTTTAATTTTGAAGGAGAAAATTCAAAATACGTAAGAAATTACATTGTTGATGCTGCAATAAACTGGATAGATAATTACAAAGTTGACGGTTTAAGACTTGATATGACAAGGTTTATGAACTCTGATTATACAATGAAAGAAATTGCGGCAGAAGTTAACCATCATTTCCCTGATGTTGTTTTAATAGCAGAAGACAGCAGAGAACACATGAACACCGATAATATAAACTATTGGACTGATTATAACGAGCTTCATGACAAACGTGTTGTTAATCCGCTAAGACCTGACGAAATTTGCAAAGAAGATACAAAAAAACACTGTGAATATATTAACAGCTTAGATGAATATATAGCAAAGAACAGTAAAACCGGACTTAATGTTCATCCAGTACTTGCAAACCTCGGATATGACAGCGAATGGGATTTTTCATTCCATCACAGTTTAAGGGATGCAATATTTGCACATGATAAAAATTCCACAGAAGAAGGAAGACTCCCTGATTTAATGGAAGCGATTTATCAATCTCAAAATAACGTAAAATATGTTTCAAGCCATGATGAAACCGGAAACAATGACGGCACAAGGCCTGTTGTTAAATATCTTGCGCCAAAATTAAATATGGCATCTTTTGTAATTTTAAATGATGAAGATAAAAAAAGAGTTCAGGATTTTGCCGCACTAAAAGATACCTCTATAGATGAAGCTTATTATACAGTTAAAAGCCAAAAAGCCCAGCAGGCTTCAGAAGCTCTTGTAAAGCTTTTATCTGAAGGCAAATTGGACGATTATAAATATAAAAAATATGAAGAGTTTTATCAAGACATATTAAAACCTCTTGGAATAGAAGAGGGTTCAAATATAACCTATAAAAAGCTTGTAAGGGATTATGAAAAAAGTGCTGCCCAGTTCAGGATGGCTCAAGCTATGACAAATGCAGTCCCGGGCCCGAAAATGGTATTTCAGGGAGATGAAAATCTTGATATAACTTCATTCAGATTTTTTAGAGAGTTTCAAAGCAAACCCCATGAAGCTTATCTTGAAACAGAAAAAGGATATCCGTCAGGAATACCTGCCCTTGAAGCATCAAAGCTTGATGGCATCAAATATTCAGATAGTACAAAAGCTGCTATGGAAAACCATAATAATTTAATTAAGGATTTAAATAAATTAAATAAAGAAAATCCGGCCCTTCGAAGAGGAAATCTTCTATTAAATAAGGACGGTTCAAAAGATTGTTTTATTCATAATAACGCCATCGGATTTCACACAAAAGACGAGAAAACAGGAAATGAATTTTTTGTTGTAACAAATTTCGGATACGAAGGCTACCCTGATATTTTTAATGAAAAATATTATATGCCGTTTCCTTACGGAAGATGGGAAGAAGTATTAAATACGGATGATATTAAATACGGAGGATGCGGCAAATATCTAAATGACGGGGAAATTTTTGAAGGCTCAGGCTTAAATCAGGATGAAAAACTGCCTGTAAACCTTGCTGAATTTTCTACAATATATTTTAAAAGGGTGGGATAATAGCTCTTTTGACATATAGAAATCAAATTTTGTTTCATTTATGATTTTAAATATGTTCAAAAATGAGCAAAATCTAACCGAAGGAAGCATTTCTAAAACCTTGATATTATTTGCACTGCCGTTTGTCTTTGCAAATTTTCTTCAAGCACTTTACGGTGCCTGCGATTTAATAATTATAGGCCACTTTACAGGCGGAAGTTCCGCTATATCATCAGTTGCAACCGGTGCACAGATAATGCATATTGTAATGTCTTTTATAATAGGACTTACAACAGGTACAACCGTTTTAGTCGGTCATGCATACGGCGCAGGCAAAAAAGAAGAGATTGAAAAAATAATAGGCACAGTGTTTATCTTTTTTATATCTCTTTCTCTTATTGTAGCTTTTTTAATGTATTATTTTGCACCAAACCTTATAAATATTGTAAATACTCCGGATATTGCATATCAAGGGGCATTAGAATATGTTCTGATATGTTCTTTTGGAGTAATTTTTATATTTTTATTTAATGTATTTTCTTCAATCTTAAGAGGCGTCGGAAATTCTTACACCCCAATGATTTTTATTTCAATAGGGTGCATTGCAAATATTCTTCTTGATTTATTTTTTATAGGGTATTTAAACCTCGGCACTAAAGGAGCCGCAATTGCAACCGTTATAGCACAGGGAATATGCGCAATTTCACTTGCCGCCTATGTAAGGTTAAATAAATTTTCTTTTGAATTTAAATTCAGAAAAACAAAATTTTATTTTGATAAGGTCAAGAATATTGTAAAACTCGGGCTGCCGTTAAGTTTTCAGGATTCTATGGTTCAAATGTCCTTTATAATTTTATTATCTCTGGCAAATTCAATAGGGGTGGATGCTTCTGCAGGATACGGCACTGCAAACAGATTAAACGGTTTTACAATGCTGCCGGCATTTTCTTTTGCAATGGCTTTAACCCCGATTGTTGCCCAAAATATGGGGGCAAAAAAGCGGCTTAGGGCCAAATATATGTTATACACGGCAATAGGGTACACGTTTATATTCGGACTTATCTGTCTAATCTGGCAGCAAACCAGCCCCGAGAGCGCGATAGGAATTTTTACAAAAGATTCAAATGTTATAAAGGAAGGAGCTTCATACCTTAAATCTTTCAGCTTTGATTTAATAATTGTACCTTTTGCATTTTGCTTAAACGCATTTTTTAACGGCTGCGGCCGCACAGCGTTTTCTATGGCAAACAGCCTTGCCGCAACACTTTTAATCAGGGTGCCGCTTGCATTTTTAATAACAGAAATATTCGGTAAAACTCTCTTTAATCTCGGTATGGCAGCACCGATTGCATCTGTTTGTGCCGTTACCATTGCACTTATTTATTTGAAAACCGGCCGCTGGAAAAAATCAAAAATAGTATAAGAAAACATTAAACAGGAAAAATGATTAAATAATTTTTCTTTATTTCTTCCTGAAAACTTGCAGGCAGTTTATCTAATTCAAAAATATCCATTAAAAACGGAATATTACTGTCATTTAAAATCTGTCTTAAATCAAAGATATTACATTCCTTATCATTAAAATCCTTAACAACCAAATCTAAGTCGCTTCCCTCATGCGCTTCCCCGTTCAACCTGCTTCCATACGCCCATATTTCGGCACGGGGACAGTAATTTTCAAATATGTTAATCAATTCTTTGAGATATTTTTCTTTTATAAAAAGTTTACTCATTGTCTATGACTTTTTTTAATTCCTTTACATCCAAAATAAAATCATCAATTAATAAAAGTGTTTCTTCCGCAAAAGACCTCCCGTAGTCATGTGCTGTATTATTCCTGTTATCACGGTATTTAAACCAGCGTTCAACGGCTTTTTCGTCTAAAAGCGAATGTTTTAGGGCATATCTGAACAAATCTTTAAAAGACAATTTATCAGAAGCCTTTTTACTTGCAAAATACGGGGATAATTTTTTCCTTAAAAGTTTGCCGGACTGCTCAAGCGTCATTTCAAATCCCTTAACAAGCGAATTCCTGTACATTTCATAATCAATGCTGCCTTCATCTGACATTTTTATCATTAAATATGATTTTTCAAGAGTTTCAAGACATTTTTGCAAATATTCCGTATTAATATTGCTCATTTTTATTCCTTAGTTTTTATTTTTATATGAGAGGATTTCGTTGATTTTTGTCCTTAAATCAAGAGCCATCTGTGTTTGAAGGATTTTGATTTCATCAAGTGCAGTCTGCATCCTCGGGGTCGGGTCATCTGTATTTATATTTGTACCGTTTAAAGATACTTTAATTTGTTCAATTTTTGCTTCCGCATAATCAATTATATCCAAAACTTCATCAATCTCATCATCAGAAAATTTAAGCTGCCTTAATTTGCGCTCCATCTGGTTTTTAATTTTTTCCCTCTGGTTTAAAATTTTCTGTGTATTGTCCCGTTCATTTGAAAAATCATCAAAATCCATCTAAAATTCCTTTTTAATTTTACATTTTATTAAAATCAAGTTTATAATTATAAACCCAATCTTTACCATATTT
>CAQTPN010000002.1:10056-18313 GCA_948888345.1 uncultured bacterium
AAGATATAAGAATAAATATTCCCTATACCTTAAAAACATCCATAAAGGGTTATTGTAGGCAGCATTGCAGGTTTGGGTGCATTCTTTTAATATTGAATTCAATTCTTCTTTTTTCATTCCTGTGCAATCAAAAGTAAAGGTTGGGGAAAACTCATCTACGGAAGGATAAACCGCAGTAATACCATATTTTTCAGGCTCATCTTTTAATTTTGTATGTTTGCCCATAGTAAAAACACTTCTGCCGTATGAATGGATTACGTCCTTATTTTCGCAGATTAGTTCTATGGTTTTTCTTGCATCAGCCGGAGTCTCTGTTGGAAAGCCGAAAAATATAAATGCAAAATTCCAGATGCCTGCATCACTTGAATTTTTTAAGATTTCAAGCCTTTTATTAATGTCAATTCCCTTATTGATAAGTTCCATTACAGAATTTGAACCCGATTCCAATCCCCATAACGCCATCTTGAGGCCGCTGTTATAAGCTTTTTCAAGCAATTCCGCACTAAATGTGCTCTCAAGTCTTGCATCAAAGAAATAATTTATATCAATATTTTTTTCTTTAATTTTATCCGAAAGTTCATCTAAATAAGAAGGGCCTACGGATTCATCAATAAATTCAAAATATTTTATGCCGTATTTTTCTTTCAATTCAATAAATTCATCAGTCAATTTATCAACATTTTTAACATTGAAATTCTGTCCGAAATCCTGGTCGCAAAAACTGCATTTACCCCAGTAACAACCGCGGGAAGATTGAAAAGGCAGGATAATTTCAGGAGCAAAATACTGTTTAAAATCATACCCCTCCAGTGATACAATTGCCATTTCATCCAGTTTGAGAGGTTTTTTTGTTTCATTTATAAAAACTTCATCCCCTTTTTTATAGATTAAATTTGAAACATCCCCAATTTTAATTTCATTATTTACATACCTTGCAAGCTCTACAACAGGTCTTTCGCCCTCTTCTACAAGCAGAGTATCGCAGAAAAGGTCAAAAAATTCAGGATTTTTAACAATCGCTTCTTTTACTCTGCCAAAAAAGTTTCCGCCTATATTTATATGTGCACTGCAAGAATTTTTTAATAAATGAGAAAGCGTAAGACCGGGCACAATTTGAGAAGATGAATTAATAGAAATTCCTATATAATCAGGGTTTTTGGATTTTATATCGTTCAAAATTGTTTTATAATATTCAATAAAAATATTTGTTTCCTCATCAAAAACAAAATATTTAATACTCTCAAAATTTAATTTAAAGAACGGATTTGAATAGTTATCAAGGCTGATTTTTGATGGAAAATAAGGCAGGGATACCATCTCAAGCACTGTATCGATAATATTTATTGATTTTACGAGAATTTCAGGATTGTAAAACCCTTCTCCTTTAATTATATCAAGGGCTTCACGCGCTAAATCGGGAAAATCGGCAAGTGCGGCTTGTTTTGTTGTAATATATTCTTTTACTTTTGTATATTTTACAATTTTATTTTGAATATTCAGGGGATATTCGCTAAAATCTTTGCCTTCCTTAATATACGGAGCAATTTCGCTTAAAACATTTTGATTGTTATCAACTGCTTTTAAAATTGAATTTTTGATAAAGTCAGGCTTTAGCACCTTATTATAAAAATCAATATTTAAATCCATTGCTTCAGCTTCAAAGCCGTTTGCCTTTAATTGCCCGAGTAAAGACGGCAGGGCAAAATGCGGAGAAGTTGGAGTCCACTGGGGAGGAAATAAAAGCAGAGTTTTCATACTTTTATAATATGCTAATTTCTCCAGCTTTTAACCATTTAAAAGAATGATTGTGAAGAAATCTTAACATTTATCACTTTTCAGGCAATTATATATTAAATATATACTTTATATAAGTATAGACAATTTCGGAGCAAAAAATGGTAAATTCTATTTCAGGAAATTATGACAGCTGGGTTGCATCTCTTAATCAGCGCGGTATTAAAACAACAAGTCTTGGAAACGGAGAGGCAAACTTTGCAGATTACACCGGTGCTTTAAGTGAATCTTTGAAGCAGGAAATAATGGCAAGCTTCGATTGTCAGGCAGATTATGACCTGCAGGCAAAACTTGCAGGGATTTTCGGCGGCAAAAGCGTAATGCAATCAGGTGATATTGTAGGTGCCGCAAAGGCCGCAGGAATACAGGTTAATGTTCAATACGTTAACACCTCATACATTGTAGATAACAAAGCAGACGGTCATTACGATAAAGATGTCACAAACGGTTCAATTGCAGTGTATACTTTTAAAGATGCAAACGGCGGCGAAATAAAAATTGCGGATGCGAACGGAAACGGAGCACTTGAAACAGAAGAACTATTCATGAATGAACTTTTATCAGGAGTTGTTTCAGATATATCAGCAAGCGGCGGAGCAAGCGGAGCAAATAATACTCAAAATAATATGCAGAATAAAATAGATGCCCTTCTTGAACAAATGCAGGCCCAGATTGAAGAACAGCAAAAACACCTTGAAGAAATAGCTAAATCTCTTGAATTACAACGCGCTGAAGATGCTAAAACAAATAAAAAAGAAGATAAAAATTCTGAAACTAAAGATGCAAAAAATAGCGATGATGTTCAAAAAGATGCAGAAAAATACATCAGGAATGCTTATCCAGAGCTTTCAGAAACACAAATCTCAAACTATTTAGATAAAATTGCGGATAAAATTTCAGAAACCGGCATAAGTATTGAAAAAGCGGTAGATGCCATTATAGGAGAAATTGAATTACCTGCATAAATTAAATAATTAAATTGATTTCCCTTCCTTTAAAATCAGGAAGGGAAATTTTATGCTATTATACCTGTATATACTTTAGGGGCAGCAGCAAAATTAATGAAAAATTTATTAAAGAAAATTTTTTCTGTTCAAAATGAAGAATATTATACGGAAATAAGGTTTTTAAATAAGAAATTCAGGCATATTAAAGGCAAAAAGCTTATAAATGAATTTAGGGAACAGAAAAAAATTCTGGATAAATTAAGATTGGTCTTAAACAACGGGATAAATAAAGAAAAAATTTCTTATGAAATGGAGAAATTTAGAGAAACCGGTATTTCTAAAAATATAAAAGAAGGAGAAGCAAAGATTATAGTATCCCTTACATCTTTTCCGGAGCGGATGTATGATGTGCATTATGCTGTTTATTCCCTTTTAAATCAGATAAAAAAGCCCGATATTTTAATTTTATACCTTGCGGAAGATGAATTCCCGAACAGAGAAGCGGATTTGCCGCCAAAACTTTTAAGATTAAAAGAAAACGGCCTCACTATAAAGTGGTGTAAAAATTTAAAATCTTACAAAAAACTTATCCCTGCGCTTAGAGAATATCCTGAAGATATTATAGTAACTGCGGATGATGATGTTTATTACCCGAAAGACTGGCTTTATAAACTTTATGAATCTTACTTAGAAAATCCTGAATGCATTCACTGTCACCGCGCCCACAAAATAACCTTTGAAAATGATGAAATAAAACCTTACAAACACTGGAATATGTGTATTGATGATAATTCAACAGGTTTTATAAATTTCTTCACAGGTGCAGGCGGGATTTTGTATCCTCCAAAATTATTGCACGGTAATGTTCTGGATGAAGAATTATTCTTAAAACTTGCCCCGAATGCTGATGATATCTGGTTTTACTCTATGGCGGTTTTGAATAATGCAAAAATAAAGATTGTAAACAAACCTTATAACAATATTAGGCTTGTAAACCCTATGCGAGATATAGGAGCTTATGAAGAAACAACTCTTTGTCTTGAAGGAAACAGCGACGGCGGAAATGATATTCAATTAAATAACGTATTTGAACATTATCCTGAAATTAAAAAGCGAATTTTGGATAATAAAGAGGAGCAATTTAATTCTAAAAACTACTGGGAAAAAAGATATTTAAACAGCGGAAATTCAGGAGCGGGGAGCTATGGCAGGCTTGCAGATTTTAAGGCTGAAATTATAAATAATTTTGTACAAAAATATGATATAAACAGTATCATAGAATTTGGCTGCGGAGATGGGAACCAGCTGAAAAAGTTTAATTTCAAAAATTATACAGGATTTGATGTATCTGAAACAATTCTTAATAAATGCAGAAAAGAATTTAAAGATAAAGCCTTTATTTTCAAAAACGTAAAAGATTATGAAGAGCAAACTGCCGATTTAGTTTTATCTTTGGATGTTATCTATCATTTAATTGAAGATGATATATTTAAAGAATATATGAAAAATTTATTTAAGGCCGCTAAAAAATATGTAATTATATATTCTTCAAATAAAAATGAAAATCAATGCACCCATGTAAGGCACAGAAAATTTACAGACTGGATTGAAATAAATCAAAAAGGCTGGTTTTTAAAGGAAACCGTTAAAAACAGATATAAATACTCAAAAGATGATGAAAATAACACATCCTTTGCGGATTTTTACATATTTCAAAAAAAAGACTGATTTTTAAAAAAGATTATCTATTTACCTGCTTTTTTGCTCTCTCCTTAGTCTTTCAATAAAGCGGCGGAGTCTTTCCATCGCAATTCTGAGATTATCAATTGAATAAGCATAAGAAATTCTTAAATATCCTTCACCCGAATCTCCAAAGGCATTCCCCGGAATTGCCGCAACCCGCTCTTCTTCAAGAAATCTCGTTGCAAATTCTTCGCTTGTCATATTAAATTCTTTAATACAGGGAAAAACATAGAATGCACCATAAGGCTCAAAACATTCTAAGCCCATCTTTTTAAAAGAATCTATCAAAAAACGGCGGCGCTGGTTATAGGCTCTAACCATTGTTTCTACATCTTTTTCACCATTTTTTAGAGCTGAAATTGCAGCATACTGGCTTGTTGTAGGCGCGCACATTATCGCAAACTGGTGGATTTTTACCATCTGTTTAATTAATTCTTTTGGAGCACAGGCATAGCCTAATCTCCAGCCTGTCATAGCATAAGCTTTTGAAAAGCCGTCTATTAAAAGAGTTCTTTCTCTCATCCCGTCAAGGCTTACAATTGAAACATGCTTTTCTTTATAGGTTAGGGCTGAATAAATTTCATCCGATAAAACGTATAAATCATTATCTATGATGATTTTTGCAATTTTTTCAAGGTCACTTTTTTCCATAATCGCGCCTGTCGGATTATTCGGGTAGGGCAAAATCAGGGCTTTGGTTTTCGGGGTAATTGCATTTAACAATTCTTCAGGCTTTAATCTGAATTCATTTTCCCCTTTAAGGTTGATTATTACAGGCTTTGCATTAGCCAAAACTGCACATGGCTCATAGGATACATAAGAAGGAGCAGGGATTATAACTTCATCTCCATCGTTTACCATTGCTCTTAAGCCTATATCAATCGCTTCAGAGCCGCCGACAGTTACAATAATTTCTGACACAGGGTCATATTCAATCCCCTGCACTTTTTGAACTTTTTTTGAAATTTCTTCTCTTAATTCTTTTAAACCTGCATTTGAAGTATAGAAAGTTTTTCCTTTTTCAAGGGCATAAATGCCTTCGTCTCTTATATGCCACGGGGTGTCAAAATCAGGTTCTCCAACCCCTAATGATATGGCATCTTTCATTTCTGATACTATATCAAAAAATTTTCTTATCCCTGAAGGTTTAAGGTTTAAAACTTTTTGTGATAAAGGTTTTGTCATGGGGTTATAATCTCTCTTTCATCTGTGCGTTTTTTATCTAAAATTGTTCCGTGGTCTTTATAACGTTTTAAAATAAAATGCGTTGCGGTACTTAAAACCGTATCCAGAGTAGACAGTTTGTCTGTTACAAACATTGAAATCTCTTTCAGAGACTTCTCTTCAAGCGTTACAAGCAGGTCATAACCGCCGGAAATCAAGTATACAGAGCGAACTTCCGGATAGTTATAAATTCTCTCCGCAATTTTATCAAAACCCTGTCCGCGTTGAGGAGTTACGCGTACCTCTATAAGCGCGTTAACCTTTTCCTGCGACGTTTTTTCCCAGTCTATAAGCGTATGATAGCCACAGATAACCCCTTCTTTTTCTAACGCGGCCATTTCATTAATGACCTTATCCTCCGTTGTGCCCAGCATTGCGGCAAGTTCATCAAGCGGAATACGGCTGTTTTTTTCAATTATGGCTAATAACTCTTCTCTCATTTTTGCACCTCAACTGCTTTTATTTTGTTAAATCAGGCTAAAACTCAATTATTTCAAGCCCTTCAACAAATTTTATATTACCACACAAGAAAAATGTTGTAAAATGGTTTTATGATTTTTGAACATAATTAAGGATTTTTTATGGGATTTTGTAAAAGTTTTTTACCGTCGGTTGATAAAAATTCAAAAATATTGATTTTAGGTTCTATGCCGGGGGTGAAATCACTTGAAATGGAGCAGTATTATGCCCATCCGCAAAACAGATTCTGGAAATTGATGGGTTTATTATGCAATTGCCCTGATTTGGCGGACTTAGAATATAATAAAAGACTAAAAATGCTTTTAAATAATGGCTTTGCACTTTGGGATGTGGTTAAAAACTGCACAAGAGAGGGGTCTTTAGATTCAAAAATTGAAAATGTAATTCCAAATAATATTTCAGATTTGATGAAAAAGTATAAAAATATCAGAATAATTCTTTTAAACGGAAATACCGCATACAGCCTGTTTCAACGGCATTTCCCGGATTTAATACAGAATCATAAATGCTGCAAAGTACCCTCCACAAGCCCAGCTAATGCCAGATACCGCCTGAACACCCTCTATAAAGAGTGGCAGAAAGCTCAGATTTAACAATTATAATTACTTATGATATTATAAATAAATTAAAAATTATTAAGGAAAAATTTATGAACAAAGAAATATTTATAAAAAGGTTTGCACCTGAAAAATTAAGGGAACTTAACGGTGAAGAATTATTAATGACAATTGCTGCGCCTAAAAGTTCAGAGTATGAAAATTCATTAAAATATGTGCTCGAAAATGAACTAATTGAGGATTTTGGAAGCTGCAGTGCCGGTTATGACACACATTTTAAGCTTGCATACAGAAATTCAAACTGGCATCATTTTGAAGAATCAATCGACAAGGACGAAGCTATAAAAATAGCAGAAAACATTAAAGAAATGTTGTATACCAGCTGTGACTTCTTGAACAAGAATGATTTTGCAGGTTTTTATAATTATGTAAATAGCGAAGAAATCAGCAAAGAAAAGCTTTTCAGCAAAGGTTATGCACATAAATATTTACATATAATGTTTCCTAAATATATTTCTTTTTTTCATGCACAAAAATGGCAAAATTATTATAAAAACAAGCTTGCAATTAAAAATGACAGACTGTTTTCTTTAGAAAAATTTTTTGTTGATAAATATGATACTAATTTAGACATGACAAGAGAATCCGAATTGATGATTAAAAATTATGGAATACCTGATAATAGAATTCAAAGAATTGTACCTGATGAAATTCCGGAAACCAAAAATTTTTCTTTAAACCAAATCCTCTATGGGCCTCCGGGGACAGGAAAAACATATAATACAGTAATTAAAGCTATGGAGATTATAGCACCTGATTTATTAAAATATGATAAGGATGGTAAAGTAGAAAATTATGACAGCATAAAGAAAGAATTTAATCTGCTGAAAAAGCAAGGCAGGATTGAATTTATAACATTTCACCAGTCTTATTCTTATGAAGAATTTGTAGAAGGAATAAAACCTGAAATTTCCGAATGGGGTAATAATGAAGGTGATGAAATTAAATATACAGGTAAAGACGGTATATTTAAGCAAATATGCAATGAAGCTAAAAAAGCATTATATTGTAACGGGCCTGTTACAAAAAATATTCAGTTTAATGATATTCTTAAAGTTTTTAAAGAACTGCACCCTGAAGGAAGCGACTTCAATACATTACTGCAGCTGCATTATTTAGAAAACGAACTTCAATATAAATTTGGCAAACAAACAGACATTAGAAAAATCGATTTAAATAAAATAGAAGTGCTGCTTGAAAACAATAGAAAATACAAAACAGCAGTTGAATTTAATCAAGATTATCAGGGCAATACTGCGCTTAAATGCTATTATTTTAACTTATATAAAGAATTGTTAAAAATAAAAGAAGACTTAATGGAAAGTAAAATCTCAAATAATGAATATTTAAAAAACGAAAACCCTATACCCTACATTCTTATCATAGATGAAATAAACAGGGGAAATATCTCTAAAATCTTTGGCGAGCTTATCACTTTAATTGAAGATGATA
>CAQTPN010000003.1:0-2769 GCA_948888345.1 uncultured bacterium
CAAAACTTTTTTTATACTTAAATCTTTTGCCATCATATCTTCCTTTAAATTTTAATTATTATTTGAAAAATTATTTGAAATTATCACGTCAAGGCGCGGTCAAAACCGCAAATATCCTATAGACTGGCTATTTCTTCCGCTTTTCTTACGGGTGCTTTTTTATACTCATACATCTTTTTTACCCAATCGTCAAATATCAAAGCCGCATCAACAGGCCCGGGATTAGCTTCCGGATGGAATTGCACCGCCTCAATTTTTAAACTGTCAGATTTGAAGCCTTCCAGCGTATCATCATTTAAATTTTTGTATGTAACATCCATAATTTTGGTTAAACTATCCGCGTCTACTGCATATCCGTGATTTTGAGATGTCATCATGACCTGTTTTGTGTGAAGATTGATTACAGGGTGATTTGCCCCTCTATGACCGTATTTTAGCTTATAAGTTTTTGCGCCGAGTACAATGCTTAAAAGTTGATACCCGAGACAGATGCCAAAAATCGGCACTTTCCCAACCAGATTTTCAAGCGTTTTAATCTCTGCAGCACAGTCAGCAGGGTCCCCCGGACCGTTTGATAAAAACATGCTGTCAAAATTACCCCTTAAAATCGTTTCACTGTCTACGCTTGCAGGAAAAACAGTAATTTTACATCCGCGTTTTATCAAGCTGTTAATTATGCCTGTTTTACAGCCATAATCAATAAGAGCAAGGTTTACACCGCCTGATTGGTTTACTTCATACGTTTCCCTGTTTGAAACCTCTAAAACGATATCTCTGTTTGGTTCATAGCTGTTCAGCATACCCATTTTTTCGGATAAATTACCATCATCAACGTATTCTGTAGTTATTAGGCAATTCATAACGCCTTTTTCCCTAATTTTCTTTGTTAGAAATCGGGTATCAATCCCCTCAATTCCGATTATGTTGTGCTTTTTCAGATAATTAGAAATATTCTGCCTGCTTTTATAATGTGAATCATTTTCGCAGGAATTTTTCACAATAAAACCCCTGCAGCGCGGCTTTTCAGACTCAAAATCATCATCATTTATACCATAATTTCCAATTTCAGGATAAGTCATTATTATTATTTGATTTGCATAGGATGGGTCGGTTAAAATCTCCTGATAGCCTACCATTGAGGTATTAAACACAATTTCACCCATTGAAGTTCCTTGCGCCCCAAAGCTTTTACCCTTTAGAACAGTCCCGTCTTCCAGTATTAATGTGGCCGTCATCTATATTTCTCCAATTTCTTCATATATCTTTTTCATTGCATCAATCGGCGTAAGCCCTTCTGCAGGCTTTGTTACAGCTCTTCCGATAACAAGGTAGTCTGCTCCTTCATTTATCGCAAATTTGGGAGTTGCAATCCTTTTCTGGTCGTCCTTTGTACTCCATTCGGGACGAATTCCGGGGCATAAAACTTTAAAATCCACACCACAGGCTTCTTTTATCTTGCGAGCCTCAAGAGAAGAGGCTACAACTCCTGTCATTCCTGCCTTTTTAGCCAATTTTGCAAGACGAATTGCAAAATTCGAAACATCGGTTTTTATTTCAAATTCATCTTCCAAAACTTCTTGAGAAATGCTTGTAAGCATAGTTACAGCAAGAATTACAGGGGGTTTCTTATTTAATTTTTCAGCCGCCTTTTTTGCGCCTCTTACAGCAGCTTCCATCATGGCTAAACCACCGGTAGCGTGGACATTGAAGAAATTTGCACCTCTCAAAACAACATTTTCACTGGCTTTTTCGACAGTATTAGGAATATCATGTAATTTAACATCTAAAAAGAAATTTGAATTCTTATTTGAAATATAATTTATAATATCATTTCCATATTTAGTATAAAGCTGCAAACCAACCTTAAACGTACCTACATAGGGATAGAGAGTATCCACAAGGATTTTAGCCTCATCAAGTTCTTCAACATCAAGTGCCAGAACGATTTTTTCTTTTATCTTTTCATCAATATTCATAATACTTTTCCTTTTAATTCCATATTTTCATAAGGTGAAATTTTGCATTTAGAGGCAAATTCGGCCGATTTTACCACCCATTTTTCATCCAAATCCACTTTAATCTCGCGTTTGTTTTCAACCCCTAAAATTTTTGCAGGATTGTAACACATTTTTTCTAAAACCTCATCCAGAGAGAGAACGTTCAAAGCAAGCGGGAAGGCGGTTTCAAGCCCTACTATTCCGTTTGGAGAACCCGAATAAGGCTTCAATTTTTCATCTACGGTATGCGGGGCATGGTCAGTTGCGATTACATCAATAGTTCCGTCTTTTAAACACTCTATAACGGCCTGTTTATCAGCTTCTTCACCGAGCGGCGGATTCATTTTAAAGACCCCGTTTGAAGTTACGTCATTTTTTGTAAAAGTAAAATAATGCGGAGCAGTTTCACAGGTTACCTGTAAGCCCTGTGTTTTAGCCTTTTTAATGACTTCAAGAGTGCTCTTTTTCGATATATGACAGAAATGCAGCTTTGGCATAGGACATATTCCTTGATTGGACATATCTTTAACCGTTTTAAAAAGCTCAATCTGCCATATAGCCTCATTTGTTTCATCTTCAAGATGGGAAAGTATTAATTCGCCTGACATCAGAGCGTTTTTAAACACATTTTTATCTAAAATCGGAAGTCCGTCATTTGAAAAAGCAATTGCACCGGCATTTTTCAGCTCCTTAAAGTGTGTAAGTTCAGTTGTGTTAAGATTTTTCGTCACAGCAGCAATAGGATATACATCAATATTAGGATTTTTAGACG
>CAQTPN010000003.1:2779-18157 GCA_948888345.1 uncultured bacterium
CAACCAAAAACTTTATTATATCAGGATTATCCGCCGCAGGACATGTATTAGGCATAGCGCACAATGCACCGTATCCTCCCCTGATACCTGCAGCCATACCTGTTTCCAGCGTTTCTTTTCCTTCAAACCCGGGCTCTCTTAAATGGGTGTGCATGTCGATAAATGCAGGAATAGTCTTAATATTGGCCATCATTCCCCCCTAAAATCGCCTCTAAAAGGGCAATTCTGGCAAAAACACCGTTGCGGGCCTGTTCTAAAATTACTTCCCCTCTATTATCCAAAAGGGCGGAAGTTACTTCTATATCACGGTTTACAGGCCCCGGATGTATTAAAATGCAATTTTTTGGCAGATTATTTTTATTAATTTGAAAATTTTTGATATAATCTTCAAATTCAATTATACCTTGAATTCTTTCCTTTTGAATTCTTAAAGCCATTACTATATCTGCATTTTCAAGAGATTTATTTAAATTATCAGACCACGTAAGATTTTTCAGGCTTTCATCTTTAAAATATTCAGGTGCAGCACAGGTTATATTAACACCAAATCTGGAAAGCAGCTCTATATTTGATTTTGCAACACGAGAATGACGTATATCCCCGACTATTACCAGTTTTAAACCGTTTAAATTTTTAAATTTTTCTTTAATTGTTACATAATCAAGCAGTGCCTGCGTTGGGTGGGCCGAAGTGCCTTCTCCCGCATTGATTAATGCTATATTTTTAAAAAATTTTCTGCCGTTTTCGGCTTCAAAAATAGTCTTTTTTATAAGCCCTTCTTCACTTGTGCGGATTATGCATGCGTCAAAACCAATAGCTGCAAGATTATTTAAGGTATCAAAAACATCTTCCCCTTTAGATAATGAGGATTTTGACGTTTCAAAATTGTAAACCTTTACCTCGAGCATATTTAAGGCCATTTCAAAAGAAAATTTTGTGCGCGTAGAATTTTCAAAAAACATCAGTGCAACGTGTTTATCGGCACAAGATACGGGTTTTGCACCATTTTTGATTTCAAGAGCACGTTCTGCAATTCCCTCAATTTCCTCTGTTGAAAGGCTTTTGATATCAACTAAATTTTTTAATCTTACAGGGCAAAATGTCATTTTAAGCTCCTACTCTGCTTCCCGGCTTCACTACAGGAATGTTTTCCTTACATAGCGGGCAATTTGAGGGTTCGTATACAACAGGGTCAATTTTCAGCAGCGAGTTGATTTTTAATTTATCATCCAGCTTACCCTGTGTCCTGTCTACGATACAGCCCACTCCAACAATTTTGGGTTCAAATTCTTTAACCGCATCAATTGTTTCAAAAATGGTTCTTGCAGTTGTAATCACATCTTCAATAATCACGATTTTTTCGCCTTTTTTCAAGCTATATCCGCGTCTCAGCTGCATAACCCCATCTTTTCTTTCAACAAAAAGGTTACGCTTTTTTGCCTGTTTTGCAACCTCATAACCGAAGATTACAGCACCGATTGCGGGAGCTATAATAGTATCAAATTCAAGCCCATCAAGTTTTTGAGCCAATGCATATCCGATTTTTTCAACTAAATCAGGGTATTGATATAATTTTGCACATTGAAAGTAAGTATCCGAATGAAGGCCGGAAGTTAGGCAAAAATGCCCGTGCAGCAGGCCATCAGCCTTGATTAACAATTCTTTAACATCTATTTCACTCATCTTCTAAGTTCCTCTTTTAAGTTATTAAAATCTTTAAAGCCTTGTCTTTCAATAAATTCAGCTAATTCAAAGACAAGTTTTTCAGCTATATCAGGGTTTGTAAAGTTTTCTGTACCGATTTGCACCGCATCTGCTCCCACTGCAACAAATTCAAGTACATCTTTTAAGCATGAAATTCCGCCTAAACCAATAATAGGAAGGGTTATAGCCTCTTTAATTCTTTTTATCATTGAAAGTGCTACAGGTTTAACGCATTTTCCGCTTAAACCGCCTTGGACAAAGCTTTTTGATACTTTTGCACCATTAAAATTTAATTCAACCCCAAGACCTTTAAGTGTATTTATGGCTGAAATACAATCAGCACCGGCATTTTGAGCGGCAACAGCCAATTCTTCAATATTTGTAACATTTGGAGTTAATTTTACAATTAAAAAGCCTTTATATTTTTCCCTTATACCCGAAATTAAGTCGTAGAGGCAATTTTTATCCGTTCCAAATTCAAGACAGCCGGATTTAACATTCGGACAGGATACATTTGTTTCAATGGCCTCAATTCCTTTATTTTCACAGATTTCAGCCAGTTTAACATAATCTTCGACAGTCTTTCCTGCTATGTTTAAAACAAAGTTTACCCCTTTTTCCTTTAATTTCGGCAATTTATCGGATATAAAAGCTTCAATCCCAACATTTTCAAGGCCTATACGGTTTATCATTCCGCCATAGGTTTCAAATATACGCTTTCCGTCATTTCCGGAGCGCACTTCAAGCGTAACCCCCTTGGTTACAATTGCACCAATATTTTTAACATCAAAAAATACATCAAATTCATCACAATATCCGTATGTTCCGGATGCAGTCATAATGGGATTTTTCATTTTAAATTTTTTAAAATCAACCAATAAATCTATATTTTTTTCAGCTATTCTTCCCATATAACCTCCGAACCGCAAAATACAGGGCCATCCGCGCATACAGAAGCATTTTTGGGCCCGTTTTCAGTATTTAAGCGGATAACGCACCCTCTGCATACCCCGATACCGCAGGCCATAACCTTCTCCATTGCAATTTCAGCCTTAATATCATTTTTCTTTGCAATATCGCAAACCATCTCTAAAACCACTCTTGGCCCGCATGAATAAATAATTTCAGGCTTAAATTCATCAATCAGGGTTTGAATATTATCAAGAACGCTGCCGCCTATAACTGTTTTGTCAGAGCCTTTTACAACCTCAGCTTCATCTTTAAAGCCGGATATTAAGTATGTTTCAACGCTTTTTTTCTGTAAAGTTTTTTTAAGATAGAGCATTGGTGCTATTCCAATGCCTGCACCAATCAAAAGGGCCTTTTGACCTTCTTTTGCAAGGGTGAAGGTATTTCCTAACGGGGCTAAATAATCAATAGTATCACCGATTTTCAGGGTTTTAAGGTAATTTGTACCATCGCCTTTTACTTTAAAAATAACCGTAATAATACCTTTATAAGACCCTGAAACAAATTCAGGGTGACGGCCGCAGGGGCCCGAATTATCAACACGCACCGCAAAATCCGCTTCTTGGATTATTGCGGGTTCACAGCCTTCAACAGGCTGTTCACAGTGTGCGTTCGTTTCACTGCCACGCACCGCAAAATCCGCAACACTAAAGGGGCGGCGCAAAGTTTTATCAGGAATTAAAACTGAAACAAACTGCCCCGGCAAAATGTCTTCAAGTTCAGTGGTAAAGCACATTTTTACCGTATCTTTTGCCACGGTTTCTATATTTAAAATTTTTCCTTTATGATTTTTTTTCATACTTTTAGCTCAAACTATTACTACACAAGCATTTAAGGTCATAAAAAAAGAAAGGCAAAAACGCCTTTCTTCTAATAATTGTTATTTGAAAATGATTTTTTAAAAAACTTCCTTTTCATACCTGAATTGTACCGTAAAAATAATTATTGTAAACAAATTATTTCAAACGGAACATCACCCAATATACAGATGTATTGCAGAATACAGGGAAAAAGAATTTTAAAGCTTTGTAAACAAATGTAACAAATGATTTAAAAAACCTAATGTTTTTAGAGGAGGATGCCGATAAGAATAACATAAGGAACAATGGAGACAATAAAGAACAATGAGCATCAACGGACTAACAGCAGCATATAACGGAATTGATATTGCTAACGTAAATAAAGTTACAGCTGATATCTTAAGCTCTCTTGAAAACAAAAGAGTTGATGTTTCAAAAGCTGATTTAGGCAAATTTACAAGAGCAAATCAAGGTGTAGACCTTTATTCAAGCAAAGTAAGCCTTGATGTTCAAAGACAAATTGCAATGACAAATGCAGGTCTGATGAATAATGTTCAGGCTCTTCAATCAGTACAAATTTTAAACGCTCAAGCTGCAGCTCAGATTTATAATCCAAAAGCGGTTGAAAGAAACGTTGAAGGCAAACTTCACGTTAATGCAAACGCTGAAATGGAAACATTTCAAGAAGTTGGCAATCTTGAAGCTTCTTTAAATGTTTTTGAAACACAAAAAGACAAAAAAGGTTCAAACCCCTTCTCTTTCAATCAATTCAATAATGAAGAAAAAGAAGAACAAAAACAACCTTTAAATCTTGTAGCATAATTTTTAAAAAACTCCTAATCCTTCTATACTCTTAATTTCTCCAAAATCAACCAAAAATATTCCTCCTATTTCTATTAAAAGTTAAGCCGCTTTTTAAAAAAGCGGTTTTTTATTAGCCTGATTTTACAATTAAATTGCAAAACCGGCTGCCGGAAGAACGATTGCAATAAGGCGGGGAAATGTGATAAAATTGGATACCGTTTAAATTAATTTAAATAAGGCAATCAGATGACGTTTGAAAAACCGGAAAATCCAAAGGATAAGATAATTCTGGCTCTGGATGTAGATGATTTTGATGAAGCGAAAAAACTTGTACGTGAATTAAAAAATTATGCAGGCTTTTTTAAAGTCGGGCTTCAATTGTATACATCCGTCGGCTCAGATGTTATAAAAATGATTCATGATGAAGGCTCAAAAGTCTTTTTTGACGGCAAATTCCACGATATTCCAAACACTGTTGCAAGGGCAAGTGCCAATCTTGTTAAAAAAGGAATAAGTTTTTTTGACATCCACATAAAAGGCGGTTCCAAAATGCTTTCCACTACCGTAAAGCTTGCAGGTGAAACAGCTAAAAAATACGGTATGGAGCCCCCTGTAATTTTAGGGGTTACGCTCTTATCAAGTTTCGGCCAGAAAACTTTAACAGAAGAATTAAACGTAAATATGAATATTGACGATTATGTAAGTTCCCTTGCAAAAATGGCGTATGATGCAGGTTTAAACGGAGTTGTAGCTTCAGCATCAGAGGCTGTTGTTATAAGAAAAGAATGCCCTGAGGATTTTATTATAGTATGCCCTGCAATAAGGCCCACATGGAGCGTTGTGAATGACCAGGTAAGAGTTGTAACTCCAACGGATGCCGTACTTTCAGGGGTTGATTATATGGTAATAGGCCGTCCCGTAACATCGGCGGATGATAAAACAGGCGCAATTCAGCTTATAATTGATGAAATAGAAGAAGCACAGGCACACAAGGATTATATAAACGCGCAGAGCGTATAAAGGATTTTATATGAAGATGAAAACCGTTTTTGGTATTGTAAAAGAGCTTAAGACTGATGAAACAAGGGTGGCACTTACTCCGGATTGCGTCAGTATGCTTGCAAAAGACGGATATGAAGTTTTAATTGAGAGCAATGCTGGTGTTTTAAGCGGATTTTCAGATGAGCAATACATTCAAAGCGGTGCAAAAATAGCTTCAAGCAACGAAGAAGTTTGGGAAAGTGCAAATGTTATCATCAAAGTTAAAGAGCCTCAAAAAAGCGAATATCAATATTTCAGAGAAAATCAGGTTATTTTTTCATATATGCACCTTGCTGTTGAAGAAGAATTAACGAAAGAACTTTTAAATAAAAAGGTGTGCGCCATAGCGGCAGAATCAGTCACTGATAAGGATGGCGGTTTTCCGATTTTAAGACCCATGAGTGAAGTTGCAGGCAGGCTCAGCATTCAATTAGGCGCAAATTATTTAGAAAGCATAAACGGCGGTTCAGGTGTGCTTTTAGGGGGAGTGCCCGGGGTGCAGCCTGGAAAAGTTGTAATTATAGGCGGAGGCACAGTAGGTGTAAATGCAGCTAAGGTGGCTCTTGGAATGGGTGCAGATGTTTCTATATTAGATATTAATTCTAAACGTCTTGCAGATTTGGATTTATTATTTCAAGGGGCACTAAAAACCCACTACTGTAATCCTTACACAATAAAAGAAGAGTGTAAAAAGGCTGATATCCTTGTAGGAGCCGTGCTTCTTCCGGGCAGGAAGGCACCGAAGCTTGTCAGTGCAGATATTATAAAAGAGATGAAAAGAGGCTCAGTTATAATTGACGTTGCAATTGACCAGGGCGGAAATATCGAAACAATGGACAGGATAACAACACTTAAAAACCCCGTATTTGAAAAATACGGCATATTGCATTGTGCTGTACCGAATTTGCCCTCCTTAACTCCAAGAACATCGTCTTTTGCGTATTCTTATGCTATACTTCCGTATATCCAAAAAATTGGAGAATTCGGCGCACTTCTTGCTCTAAGAGAAAGCGAAGAATTAAGGGCGGGCGTAAATACGTTCAGAGGCGAAGTTACAAGCGAGAGCCTTGCTGAAACATTCAACCTCACTCATACGGAAATTTCGCTTTTAATAGGCTTTAAAGTAATTTAAGGTAAATAAAATGAACACAGGAAACGTTAAGAGAGTAGTTTTTAAATTCGGGACAAATATTTTAAGAAATGATGAAGGGGATATATCTTTATCAAGGCTGTATTCATTTGTTGAAGATATTTCAAGGCTTTATAAAGAAGGAAAAGAAATAATTATTGTATCTTCAGGGTCTGTTGCTTTAGGCATGAAAAAATTATGCCCTGTAAAAACTGCCTCAAACACAACTGTTGACAAGCAGGCAGCAGCTTCAATAGGGCAGCCCTTTTTAATGAAAATATGGCAGGAAGGATTTGAAAAATACGGACTTACCGTTTCTCAGGTATTACTTACGGAGGATGATTTTTCAAACAGAAAAAGGTATCTGAACCTTAGAAACACCTTAAACAGGCTTTTAGAATGCGGAATTATCCCTATCATTAATCAAAACGATACCGTTTCAACAAGCGAAGTAGCACAGGTTTGTTTTTCGGATAATGATAAGCTTTCAGCTCTTGTTGCAAGTAAACTGGATGCGGATTTACTCATTATGGTATCTGATATTGACGGGCTTTACGATAAAAACCCGAAGGAATTTGATGATGCAAAATTAATCCCTGTGGTTGAAAAAGTAACTTCAAAAATCGAAAAACTCGCATCCGGCGCATCGTTGGGCGGAAGAGGCGGAATGATAACAAAATTATCTGCAGCAAAGGTTGTAGCAAATTCAGGCTCAAATGCTATGATTGTTAACGGCAAAAGGGAAGGCATTTTAAGAAAAGTATTCAATAATGAGGATGTCGGCACCGTATTTTTAGCTACAAATAAATTATCCTCAAAACACAGATGGATAGCCTATGCTACAAATTTAAGAGGCGGAATTGTAGTAAATGAAGGGGCAAAGAAAGCCTTGATTGAAAAACAGACAAGCTTGCTTCCTATTGGCACGCTTGCTATTGCAGGAATTTTTGAAAACGGCGAAGTTATAAGTATTTTAGATGAAAAGGGGACAGAATTTGCAAGGGGAGTTGCAAATTATACTTCGGATGAATGTGAAAAACTTATCGGATGCCACAGCGAAAAAATAAAAGAAATTTTAGGACACAAACAGAGTGATGATGTTATAAGCAAGGATAATCTTGTTTTATTATAATTAAGGGCTTGATTTATGAATACAGAAGAAATTGTAAAATACGCAAATAAAGCAAAAATAAAGCTTATGGATTTAAGCACAGGAAAGAAAAATGAAGCTTTAGAAAACGTTGCAAAAAACATTGAAGCTAATAAAGAAAAAATTTACGAAGCTAATAAAAAAGATTTAGAATATGCAAAAACACTTGTGGAAAGCGGAAAATTAACACAGGCGACATTTGGCAGATTAAAGCTTGATGAAAACAAAATGCGCGATATGATAAAGGGCATTTATGATGTTATCAAGCTTGAGGACCCTTCCAATAAAGTTCTTTGGACAAGAGAACTTGATGAGGGGCTTATCCTAAAAAAAGTGACTGCTCCTATCGGGGTTTTGGGGATAATTTTTGAAGCAAGGCCTGATGTTATATCCCAAATTTCATCTTTGGCTATAAAATCAGGAAATGCGGTTATTTTAAAGGGCGGCTCCGAAGCAAATAATACAAATGCGGCCATTTTTGAAATAATAACGGAAGCCCTTGATAAAACGGAAGGTTTCCCAAAAAATGCCGTAAACCTTGTATATTCACATGATGATATTAAGAAAATGCTTGATATGGAAGGGTTTATAGATTTAATTATCCCCAGAGGCTCAAACAAACTTGTAAAATACATTCAAGAAAATACAAAAATCCCTGTTTTAGGACATGCTTCAGGCATTTGTCATATTTTTATAAACAAAGATGCTGATTTTAATATGGTTAAAAACATCTGCATTGATGCCAAAACTCAATATCCGACCGCATGTAACTCTGTTGAAACAATTCTTGTGCATAAAGATTTTAAACAGTATAGTGAGCTTAAAAATGCGCTTATTGAGGCCGGGATTGAGGTTATTGAAAACCCCGAAAGGTTTGATATTGAATATTCAGATACAATTGTAACCCTAAAACCTGTTAATACTATTGAAGAAGCCATTGAACATATTAATACTTACGGCTCTCATCATACAGATTCAATTATTACAAAAAACTCTCTTGAAGCTGAAATGTTTATGAATAATGTTGATTCAGCCGGCGTATTTATGAACGCATCCACAAGATTTTCAGACGGTTTTAGATACGGCTTCGGGGCGGAAGTCGGCATTTCAACAAATAAAACCCACGCAAGGGGCCCTGTCGGCTTGGACGGACTTTGTATCTATAAATATAAGCTTACAGGATGCGGACATATCGTGGATGATTATGTTAAAAACAGAAAAACTCTAAAACACAAAGATATTTAAAAATAGTCATTTGATTTTTTTGTTTTATAATAAAATTTAAAATGGGAATTAGTGAAGTTACAAAAGAAGTAATGACAAATTTTGAACTTATAGAAAAAATAAATAAATTAAAGAAGGAAAAAAATGCAATAATTCTGGCACATTGCTATCAGAATCCTGAAATTGATAATGTAGCGGACTATGTTGGAGATTCGTTAGGTTTAAGCCGCCTTGCAAGCAAGACTGATGCTGAAATAATAATTTTTGCAGGGGTTTATTTTATGGCAGAAACGGCAAAAATTCTTTCCCCTGATAAAAAAGTTCTTCTCCCGAATAAAAATTCCGGCTGTAATATGGCCGATATGATAAATTTGCAGCAGGTTAAAGATTTTAGGGCAAAAAACCCGGATATTCCTCTCGTATGTTATGTAAATTCATCCGCTGAAGTTAAGGCTGAATGTGATATTTGCTGTACAAGCGCAAATGCAATTGATGTTATAAAATCTCTAAAGGTGCCCAAAGTTTTATTTGCACCGGATTGTTATCTTGGAAGTTTTGCACAGAAAAATCTTCCCGATGTTGAAATCATAAGTTATCCGGGGTTTTGTCCTACTCATCTAAGAATTATTCCTGATGAAATCATCAAAATGAAGATAATGTATAAAGATGCAAAAATTCTTGTACATCCTGAATGTCATCAGGAAGTTGTAAAACTTGCGGACTTTACGGGCTCTACTACCCAGATTATGCAATACTGCGCAAATTCAAACAATAAAAGCTTTATTATTGCAACCGAAAAAGGGGTTGTTGACCGTTTGGAGAGAGATTTTCCCGATAAAGAATTTATTCTGGCATCAAATAAACTTGTCTGCCATAATATGAAATGGAATACTTTAGAAGATATTTTAAATTCTCTTTTATACAACCGGCATGAAGTAACGGTTGAAGATGCCATAAGGCAAAAGGCTCTAAAATCAATCCAAAGAATGATAGAGCTTGGTTAAGATTTTATTAACCATCTCCCTATGCCGGTCGGGCATTGGCGCGGGCAGAGGAGGCGGCGGCAAGAGAATTAATTAATTCTTCCGGCATATCATCTTCGGTTAAGCTTGGCGGGGCAGCCCATATTACAGAGCGCATATAATATTTAACGGTTACGGTTTTATACCCTTTTTTCTTTAAAAAGCGGTTTATAACATGAGCTATAGTGGATGAGGCTTTCCCTTCAATAAGCCTTGTATAAGTTTTAATTCCCATTATATCTGCAATTTCAGCCACCTTTATCCAGCGGCCTTCTTTATCTATAATTTCCGCTATACTATCAGCCCATTTTAAAAGCTCTTTTCTTTCATCATTTTCTGCGGTATCAGAAGATTTTTTAACTTCTTCCAATGGCGGAAGTCCTTTAATTAAAGGCTCAATTTCAAGATTTTTATAAAAATTTACAACCTTTTCATCCGATATTACAAGCTCTTTTGAAAAATTTTCCAGATAAAGGCCAGATAGGGTTTTTACTCTGCTCATTGCAACATAAGCCTGCCCTCTTTCAAAAATCCTTTTACAATCAACGTATAGTCTATCCAGTGTCATTCCCTGAGATTTATGAATTGTAACGGCATAGGCAAGTTTTAGCGGGAATTGCCTTCTTGTTGCAATAACTTTATCATTAAAATAGTATTCAAAAGTTTCGCGTTCAATATCATAAATTTCACCGTTATCAAATTTTACTGTGATGTTATCCTCATCAAAAGCACTCACAACACCGCAGGAACCGTTTACAAGGCCCAGCCTAAAATCAAGATTAACAAGAAGCATCACTCTTGAATTTATTTTAAGCTGAATATTCTTTTCCGCCCTGCAGGATTTATTAAAAATTTCCAAAACAAGCTGTTCTTTATCTGATAAATCTTCATAAACAAAATCCTTGTCCCTTAAAACACCATCCTGCGCTGCATATTCGCGCATTTGAGTATTCAGGGAATTAAACATTGTGCTATTATAGCCGTCAGCTTCTTTATTGGTTGAAAATATATGAAGAATGTTTGAATTTTCACTCCCGCCAGAAGTATTTCTTGTATTTAAAAGTTTTATATCATTATCATTCAAAGAATTGATTCTCATATTTGAAAGAGCTTTTATGAAATCTTCTTCATTCTGACGGTGATTTTCTGTTAAAAGAACATTTTTAAGGTTCAATTCACTCCATACAGGCGATTCAAAACAATAATTTAGCTCGGCGTTTTCTTCAGTTTCAACAGGAGGAAGCTGGAAAAAATCTCCCAAAAATATAACCTGAATTCCGCCAAAGGGTCTGTCATCCTCTCTTACAAGGCGAAGCACCCTATCAACATATTCAAATGCCTTTGTATTCAACATTGAAATTTCATCAATGGCAAGCATTGTACACTTTTCAATCTGTTTTTTTACTGTGGGTTTTTTTGTTAAAATATTTTTTACAATATTTTCAATTGAATAGCGGCAAAGACCTATACCCGCCCAGGAGTGAATGGTCTGCCCTTTTACATTAACTGCTGCAATGCCTGTTGTGGATGTTATTGTAAGTTTTTTAAATCTTTCTTTTAATCTGTCTAAAATATAGCTTTTTCCTGTGCCCGCATGGCCTGTTATAAAAACGTTTTCCCCTTCTTTTACAAGGCGGATAATATTTTTTAAAGCAATATTATCTTCAATTTCTTCGGCAGGGGTAGTTTCTTTTTTAGGCAGAACAGTGTTTTCAACCTTTTCATCAAGAATAAGCTGGTCCTCATTAAAAACTTTATAAGCGGCATAATCTCCGCTTGCAATCTGCCTTTCAAACGCAACAGGCTTCTCGCCTGATTTAATTCTATATTTCAGCCCTTCGGAGTTTATCCATCTGGTTGAATTAAAATTGTAAAGTCTTTTAAAACATTCAAATATACACTGGGAGACGGAAGCAAATTTTTTGCCTTCAAAGGTTGTATGTTTTTGCTCAATTTCATCCGCCAAATCTTTTGAGATATCCATAATTTCATCGTATCCGATAAATTCGGATAACAGAATTCTCAAAAGCTTTTTCGGGTTATTAAAATTAAACCCGTCAGCATTTTCAAGCAGATTTTCATTAATTTCAGACATTGCCATTCCTTTTACAAGGCATTATACAATAAACAAGAATTATATTTCCATTTCAGACAGATTTTCACTTATTTTGAAGGTGCAGCCGGTGGTTTTTTTGATATCATCTATTGTAAACATCGGGTTGATTT
Source organism: uncultured bacterium (assembly GCA_948888345.1). Taxonomy (GTDB): domain Bacteria; phylum Cyanobacteriota; class Vampirovibrionia; order Gastranaerophilales; family Gastranaerophilaceae; genus MGBC122484. The sequence goes on from CAQTPN010000003.1 coordinate 14,849, forward strand.
CTTCCAGTATAAGCCCGCGGGAGATTTTATTTTCATCAAAATCCACCCTGAAAACACATTTTTCAGTGATAATTAAATTTACCTCGCCTGTTGCCGTTAAGGGCAGGTCGCAATTTTCAACAATTTTAATCTGGCCTTTTGATGTGTGCTCCATTACAACTATAACTTTTTTTGCACCTACAACCAAATCCATAGCCCCGCCCATGCCGGGGGTAAATTTATTCGGCACAGACCAATTTGCAAGATTTCCTTTACTGTCCACCTGAAGCGCGCCTAAAACCGTTGCATCGATATGTCCGCCGCGCATCAAAATAAACGCCATCTGTGAATCATAAAAACAGGCACCGTCAACGGTCTCAACATATCCGCCGCCCGCATTTATCACTCTTTCGTCAATATTATCAGGATTTTGATTTTTCCCGACCCCCAAAAGTCCGTTTTCGGATTGGAACATAACATTTTTAGATTGCGGAATATATTTTGTAACTTCTGTAGGCAGGCCTATTCCAAGGGTTACAACATCTCCGTCCTTAAATTCTTTTGCGGCCCTTTTTGCTATTATTTCTCTTATTTTTTCTTTAGCCAGCAGTTCCATAACCATAAATTAACCTTTAACAATATAGTCTATAAATAATCCCGGGATTACAATTTCATTAGGGTCCAATTTTTCAACAATTTCATCCGCCTGAAGTATAACCGTATCGGCGGCTGTAGCCATAACGGTATTACAGTTTCTTGTGGTGCCGTAGTATGAAACATTGCCGTATTTATCCGCTTTTGTGCCGTAAATTAAGGCAAAATCAGCACTTATGGGCCTTTCAAAAAGATATTTTTTACCGTCAATTTCATGGATTTTTTTACCGTCTGCAATGGCCGTTCCAATACCTGTAGGAGTTAAAACACCGCCGAGTCCGGCACCTTTTGCTCTGATGCGCTCCATTAAAGAGCCCATCGGGGTAAGCTCAACTTCGATTTCTCCTGTTTCCATCTGCCGGCCTGTTTCGGGGTTTGTTCCGATATGGCTTGTGATAAGCTTTTTAATTTGCTTATTTACTATTAACTTCCCCTTATCCTTATTAGGGACGGATGTATCATTCGATATCATGGTTAAATTTTTAACATTTGATTTTGTCAGCCCGTCAATTAATTTATCAGGAGTACCGCAGCTCAAAAATCCGCCCACCATAATGGTTGCATTGTCTTTAATTAAATTTACGGCCTCATTTAATGATATAATCTTTGCCAAAGATTGTTTTCCTCTTTTTATTAAAATAATTCTAAGTTTAGCATAAAAATTTTCGCTTGAAACTTAGTGTATACAAATATTTACAACCATTTCGGGTGATAATAAAGCGTGAATATTTTTTTCGTATTAACCCTTACATGCCCGCCTTTTATAAAATTTGTCAAAGAACCTGTGGGGGGAAGTATCGTAAGCGCCCATTTCAGCGGAAAAACAAAATAAGTTCTGTCCTGCCCGAAAATTTCAAGAGTATCCGTTACTTGTCCGTATTTTATTTTTTTCGGACAATCTATAAATTCAAAATCATCAAAAATAACACTTGCGGGAATTCCGTTCATTCCGCTTGATATTATGGTAGAAACCCTTGCCTTTATTCTATCTCCGCGCCTTATTTTTATCCTGTTATTTTCGTATATGCTCTTTTGCACAATGAAATAGACTATTTCGCCTTCATATAAATTTTTTTCGGATTTTATAGGGTTTTGAAGTGAAATTTTTAAAGGAATTTTTTCTAAAGGTTCATAATCATATTCTTTATGGATGTACGGCTTTTTAATATCAACATTTTGAAGGGTTGTTTCAACAAGAGAATCGGTTTTCACCTGAACTTCTTCGGCAAACGCACCCAAAGGCATAAAGATTATGCACAATACCAAACACAATAAAAATCTATTCATATTTAATTCTTTCCTTTGAGCCTGATTTTATCTTTTCTTCAAGCATTTTTCTGTTTTCTTGAGAAGTTAAAAGGAAATTTTGATAATTTACATTAAAGAAATATTCATTATTTTTGAGATAATACGGGTATTTTGTGTAGATATATTCATAAATTATAGCGAGTCTTTTTGAGGCGAGATTTCCCGTTATAGAATTTGTTCTTTTTTGAGCTTCACTTTTATTTATAAAGGTTATCATTGCAATAGGGTTGTATCCGGCTTTTACCATATAATCAACCGCAATTTTATCAAATACAATCTGGTATTTTTTAGGGGCGGCCTTCATTTTCAGGCTGCTTAATCTGCCGTTAAAAACACCGGAATAAGAACGGTAAGCCTCGGCTATATGCCTTGAAAGATAGGCTGCAAGTTCATTATCATCTTCAATAAATTTATAATGGTATCCATATACCAGAATTTGTCTGTTTAAAAGGGTTTTATCCTTTATGGAATCAAGTTTGCCCTCTGCTTCTTTTCTATCATAAGCAAAGACAATTCTTTCATCAATTTTATTTGAATTTAGAATATTTGTACCTATTGAATTTATACGGGTTTGAATTTCATTTTCTTTCTTTAGAACATCCTGTGTGCTTCCTTTTAAATACCATTCATCCGATGCAAAGCAGCTTTCTTTTGAAAACACGCAAAAGCCTGCAATCAGGATAAGTATAAAAATACTCCTGCATAATCTTTTTAACATACAAAACCTCATCAACTGTTATTTAATGATTATAGTACCATTAAATCAGTCATTATCATAATCTTTAACAAAAAACAGCTCTCAAGAATTAAAAACAGCGGACAGAAAAATTCCATCCGCTGTTTTCTCAAGACTTTATTCAGGTTTTACCCTATTACAGGCTGGGTAAATGTTCTTGTTAAAAGTTCTCTATCCAGTGCCAAAAGTGCATTTGAATCAGATTTTATAAGTTTTAAAGTATCAAGAACATCCGATACGCTTGCTTCTTCTTCAACCTGTTCTTTAATGTACCATTGAAGAAACAAGCCTGCTGCTCTGTCTTTTACTTCATCTGCAATATCTGCAAGATTATTAATTTTTGAAGTTACAAGCTGTTCATGTTTTAGGACATCTTCGAACACTTGAAGGGGTGAATTCCATTTTAATTCAGGCTTTGCAATAGCATCTAAAACAATTTCTCCGCCGCGTTCCTGAATATAATCATAAAGACCTCTTGCATGGGCCATTTCTTCCTGCACCTGTACATTCATCCAGTTTACAAAACCTTTAAGGTTCATTTTTTGGAAATACGCCTGCATTGAAAGGTATAAATAAGCTGAATATAATTCAGCATTAACCTGTTCATTTAATGCAGCATTCATTTTTTCGTT
>CAQTPN010000004.1 GCA_948888345.1 uncultured bacterium
TATCTTTTACCCATTGAAAAACAGCATTGGACAGAATTAAATCAAATTTTTTTTTTTTATTAATTTTAAGAATATCTCCCTTATAATATTTAAAAGGAGTGTTTCCCGTAAAATTTTCCGTTAAATCATTTAAAAAAAGTTTGTTAAAATTAATGTTTTTAACAATTTCATCTGTTAAAAGCCCCGTTCCTGCACCTATTTCAAAAACTGTGTAAAATTTTTTACCAAATCTTTGAATAAGCTCATGTGTCAGCTTTTTTGCCATCTTTCCTTGAATGATGGCATTTTTTCTATATGTATTTTTTGCCTTAACAAAATTCATACCGGGTAAACCCTTTATGCTTCCAGTATTTTATCAAATGTTTCAAATTCAAAGAAAGGAAAATGTCCGGAATTTAAAATTACTTTATGCTTATTTTTCCAATCTCTTGAATTGAAGAAATTTTCCTGCGCTCTGAACGGGAAGATTTTATCATTCTTTGTTAAAATCATTGTCTCAAATTCAAACTCATCCCCGTCTTTAGCCTGCATAGAATATTTTTTAATATTTATGAGTTCATCCTTTAAATTACTTAAAGTTCTGTTTGCCTCTTTGATTTCATTTCCCATGCCTCCATTCAGCATATTTTCTTTAAATCTTGAAATTGTATCCATACTCATTGCATTAAGCATAATATTAAATACTTTGGGATTTATACCGTATTTTTCATGGATTGGATAATAAGTTCCCGCAATCCCGACACTTTTATTAATTTCAGGAATTACCCTTGCCTTATAGGCTTCATTTAGTGCCCAGACTCCGTAAGAATAAGCTATAAGATTAATTTCAGAATAAAAAGAAAAATCAAAATATTTAAGTTCATCAAAATTAAGCTCCGAATAATCATTCACAAAAAGGATATCGGAAGTCTTTGTATCAAATTCTTCAAAACAGTTATAATCCGTGTAAAACCCGCCAAAAAATACTAAAAGCCTTGTTTTATCATAATTTATATGCTCCAGGTGCATATTTAAAATCTCCGTTTAATTTTTATTTTAAAATTATTATACCAGAAACGGCCCCCTTCAAGATTAGAGAATAAAATCAATATTGTAGTATAATTGGGTACAAGACTTTGAAATTTGAGGTTTTTCCATGAATAAAAAAATATATGCATTTTTACTTATGGCGTTTTTAGCGGGTATTCAAATCGGATACGCTGATACTCCTGAGGATATTAAAGAAAGATACACAATTTATTACAATAACGGTGTCGGCTTTTATAAAGAAAAGCAGTATACAAATGCAATTAAAGAGTTTAAAAAAGTTTTAAGATATGTTCCCTATGATAACAATGTAAAAAATGCACTCTATACAGCTTATATTTCAAGAGGGGAATATTTTTTAAATACCGAAAAGAATTATAAAAAGGCAATAAATGATTTTAAATCCGCTCTTTTTTATATGAAATACTGGAATGATAATAATTCTGACGTTGATAGAACAGAATTATCAAAAGTGGAAAGTAATTTAGCATCCCTTACAAAAAAATACGAAAATCTAAATACTGATGCAAAATTTCAAAATGCACAGAATTTAAGAATAGGGCAGGAAATAGCTGCAGCAGGATATGATTTAAACACACTTAAAGGTTCAAAATATAATTACAAAGTTTTAATATCCTTATATGATATCTATAAAAGCTTAAACAATCAAAAAATGGCTCTTGATAACATTAGAGAAGGGGTAAAAGCAAATCCTAAAGACGGCATGGCCCATTATAAATATGCCCTGCTTCTGGATGATATTGGAAACGGCAATGCCGCGCTTGATGAGTATACTCTTGCCTTTCAAAACGGAGACAATGAAACGCTTGAAACCCTAAAGAGACTCTGGATGGCAAGAAGTGCCAAAAATCCAAATAATGCGGAAGCCTTGATTAATCTGGGTGCAATTTATCAAAAACAGAAACAGTATGACCTTGCAAAGGCGCAATACCTTAAAGCACAGGATTTAAACCCCAATGACCCTGTTATTTTAACAAACATTGCATCTTTATATCTTGAAACAAATAACTACAACGGTGCTATTGATATTTATAATATGATGCTCCAAAAAAATCCGAATGATATTAAGCCATTATTCTACAAGGCGCAGGCCTATACAAAACTTAATGATAATAAAAGTGCCATAGGTGAGTATAAAAAAATTCTAAAACTTCAAAGTGATAACGAAGAAGCAAAAGAAGCATTAAATGCACTTGTTTCAAATTTAAAAGGGGATGAATTAATTTCATATCTAAAGGAAGATGCTCTATCTAACCCTCTAGATTATGATAAGCAGTTTAATTTAGCCTATGAACTGCATAAAAATAAAAATTACACAGAAGCTATAAACTATTACAAAAAAGCCATTACTATAAATCCCAAGATGCCTGAACCTTATATAAACATTGCACAAATCTACAGGCTGCAGAATGATACAGTACATGCAAATGCAGTTATTAACCATGGGCTATCAAATATTCCTGATAATAAAGAATTATTATCTATGAAAAATGATGTGGAAACAGAGGTTGCAGGAAATCTTTACAACAGTGCCGCAAAATATTTTAATTCAGGAGATTATAAAACCGCACTTGAAAATTATTTAAAAATTCAAATGCAAACCCCTGAAGTTCTTTATTCAATAGCTTCCTGCTATTTTGAACTCGGGGACAACAAAAAGGCAATAGAATACTTTAAACGCACTCTTGAAAAAAATCCGAATGATACAAAAGCTATGTATTTTATTGCAAATTCTTACGTAAATCTGCAAAATTCAAACGAAGCAGCTTCTTACTTAAATAAAATTTTATCAATTGAACCAAATAATAACGATGCAAAAACTGCTCTAAATAGCTTAAAACAGGGAGAGGAAGGTAAAAACCTTGATATGGCAATAAATTTCTATGAGAAAAAACAGTACAAAGAAAGCCTTTCTTTGTTAGATAAAATAATTGCATCAAACCCGAAAAATGCTTATGCACATTATTATAGAGGGATAATTTTAGAAGAAACAAAAAATCCTGACGGAGCAATTGAAGAATATAAAAAAGGAATAGCGGCTGATAATAATTTTTCTCTTTGTTATTATATGCTTGCTGTAGCGTACGATAATAAAGAAGAATACAGTGAAGCTGTTTCATATTATGAAAAATATCTTACCCTAAAAAGCGGCGTAGATGATGATTACAGCAAATATGTTAACTCAAGGTTAAAAGAATTGAAGGATTATCTTGGACAGAAATAAAACTTTTGATATAAAAAATATTAAGGTAATTCAGGCACCTCTGGCAGGCATTTCAGATATTGTATATAGAAACCTTGTCAGGCGGTATGGAAGCAAATGTCTTCTGTCAACAGAAATGCTCTCATCTGAGGCCCTGAAAAATGTCCCGAATCCAAAGATTGCCGATTTTAAAGAAGAAGAATATCCGCTATCTTTTCAAATTGTCGGCCATAAGCCAGATTTGATGGTAAAGGCAGCAAAACTTTTAGAAGAGCGCGCAAGTGTTATTGATATAAATTCAGGATGCCCCGTAAATAAGGTTGTAAAATCAACAGATGGCGCAGGGTTGATGAGAGAACCTTCCCTTGCTTATGAAATAGTACAGGCAGTGAGAGAAAATATTGATATCCCGTTAAGTGTGAAATTTAGGCTCGGGTGGAATAATGAGAGTAAAAATTTCATAGAATACGGTCAATTAATGCAAAAGGCCGGTGCTGATTTTGTAACACTTCATGGAAGATGCAGAAGCGACCTTTATTCGGGTAATTCAGATTGGGAAGCTATAGGACAGCTAAAAAAAGAATTAGACATTCCTGTTTTTGCAAACGGAGATATAAAAACCGTGGAAGATGCAGTCCGCTGCCTTGAAATATCAGGAGCAGACGGTGTTTCAATCGGAAGGGGCATTATAGGCGATTTTACGCTTCCCTATAGAATTGAACATTATTTTAGAACGGGTGAAATTTTAAATGAACCTTCACTTGATGATAAAATAAAAATGCTGACAGAACACCTTGAAGATGAGATTGAACTTCGCGGAGAAATTAACGGAATTAAATTTATGAGGAAATTTTACGGATTTTATATTTCATCCGTGAAAAATGCCTCAAAATACAGGCAGGTTCTAGTAACACTTGAAAGTGAAAAAGAAGTAAAAAGGGCATTAGATGACATACTTTGTTTACATGCTTGAAACACAAAAAGGTACTATTTATACAGGAATTACAACCGATGTCTCAAGGCGTTTTAAGGAACATCAGGAAGGGATTTCAAAACACGGCGCAAAGTATACTAATGCAAATAAGCCTGTAAAAATTCTTTATACAAAAAGCTATGATACAAAATCTGATGCAATGAAAGAAGAGTACAGAATTAAACAGCTTACCCGCACGAAAAAGCTTGAACTTATAGAAACTACCCGAAAGGGTGATTTATAAAAAATAATTTCAGCAATATTATATTTTAGAAAGGAATAAAAAAAAGGGAGTTATCAAAACCCCCATTTCCCCATTAAAATCTTTTTCATCACTTCAATATAATTATACTAACATAAACACCCCGGACGGGCAAATGTTTATTTCTCCTCTTTGTTCCATTATTACAATTTCTTAATATTCAATACCGCGGCGTGCCATAACACCTATATCGAAATAGTGTTTAACAGGCTGCATTTCCGTTACAAGATGGGCCATTGCAATTAATTCCTGATTGGCTCTTCTTCCTGTTAATACAATCTCTAAGCTTCTTGGCTTATTTAAAAGTGCATTTTTAACATCCTGAACTTTTATCATTCCTAAATCAATACAAACGTTGATTTCATCTAAAATAATAAGTCCGTATTTGCCGCTTGCAATAGCATTTTTAGCAAATTCCCATCCTTTTTTGGATTCCTTATAATCATCCATATTTAAATTATGAGAATAGCAAACCCTGTCTAAACCAAACTGTACCACTTCAAGATTATCCGCAAAACGGCCGGATGAAGCTATCTCACCGTAGGTTGTACCTTTATCACCCTTTGCAAATTGAATAATTAAAACTTTCCAGCCATGACCCAGGGCTCTTAAAGCTAAACCTAAACTTGCCGTAGTTTTCCCCTTGCCGTCGCCCGTATAAATCTGAATGTATCCGTTTTCTAACACGTTTCCTCCGCTTTAAGTGAACAAGTTAAAAACAGTTTTAAATTGTTCATCTAACACTTTTAATAATAAACTAAAAGACTATTTTATGGCAATCAAAAGAACAAAAAATTTATCTAACTTTAGTATTTTACAATTGTAGAAGCGTGGTTTTATCCTATTTTTAGAGTATTTAAGAAATTAATATAAATGTTACATAAATATTTCGTATACTTTCTTAATGAATACTTGCAATCCTGATATCATGGTAAAATTACCCATCTTTCAATAAAAAATCAGGTTAAATTTTATTAAGCTATTTGTTGAGTATTTCAATAAAAATGACTCTGATTTTATTAAAAAACCATGCTTTTATTTTTAAAAAAGCATGGTTTTTATTAGTACTGTTTTGATAAAAATTTATATAAGAGGAAGCCTGAACAGTCCGGGGTTTGCAGGTCTTGCGAGTCTTTCAATACAGAAAGCATCCACGTTTCCGCTTGCACAGTCTTCAAGTGCTTTAAGTCTGTTTGCTCCTTGTCTTTCGATTTTTTCCGCTTTATCGGTACCGTCATCCCCGCAGAATGTCATTCTCGGTACAACGTTGTCACGTCCTGATTTGCAGGCAGCTTCCTGATAACTTATATCCCTCATAATAACTTTTGTTTCCCTGTTTTCATTGTTTCCGCCTTCAGGGATAAGGCTTCTGTATAGGTTGTAGCCGAAAGGATAGTTTGTTTCAAGCCAGCTTTCAGTACGCGGAACAGGGGTATCAACTCCGCCGACAGATACCGTATTTGTGGGACAGTATAAATTGGTAGGATATGCCGGATTCGGATTATCTACAGCTTCGCCGACCGTTGTTGCCGTAGGGTCGGATGAACCTGTGTATAAAGAGCAGCTTCCGGGCGTAATAGTGCCGTCTATATATAATCTTAAGGGGAACTGGTCCTCTCCGAGTCTGTTCGGTTCTTTATCCCCGTTTACATCAATAAATATAGGCTTAAATTGAGAAACGGTAGTTTGAGTAAGTGCCTGCTCTTCGGGTGAAGCCTTATTTATATCAAGCCATGGTCTTTCAAGGAAATAATAAGATACCATATTTGATGCCTGGAAGTTTGCAACTCCGGCATTTCCGCCTTTGCCGTTACCCACGGGAAGTTTTGTGCCGTCTCCGTTTCCGTTTTTATATTTGCAGTGAATTGTATCATTATTTGCAAGAGTGAATAAATTTCCTACTTCCATACAAAAGATTTCATCAATTGTATCCAAATCAACCTCCTCATCCGATGATGAAGGATTAGAGGCATTATATGACTGAATTGCCGAATTTATAGCATTAACCGCCGCCTCATCGGTTACGGGCAGTTTATATGTATTCGGCTGGCATCCGTATATTCCGCTGCCGCCTTCTTCCGTACATTTGTTCATAATTGCAACGGTTGCCTGTCTTAAATTATAAAACCCTGCGTATGCAAAGGGGCCTATCATAAATTTTTTGGGCTTGATTGCCTGCACTGAAAGCCCGACAAGAATTGCAAGCGCAATTAATGCAACGCAAAGCTCTACAAGAGTCCAGCCGTTTTTTTGCTTAAATGTTTTCTTTTTCATATTTGTCCCTTATATATGTTAAACAATCCTGATAACTTTGAAATTCGCTTATTCCATCTGTCTTTGTCATTATACCATTTTCTTTAAGTTTGTTGCAATCAATTGAAAGAACGGTCTTATTTTTTACGGCGCAAACTTCAATATTATTCTTCAGTGCTGATATAACGGCCTTTGAACCCAAGGCCCCATCTGGCACTATAAGACATTTTACATCTTTATTTAAAATTCCATTTGTTTTTGATATTTTTGGCGCAATTGAAAGCCCGTCTAAAATACAGGGAAGATATGTCGATGAGATAAATTCTGAAGCCACCTTTTTATTTACGCTTTTAAATGTTATATCAAGCCCGGAAAATGCCGGAGAATGCGCAGCGGGCAGCATAAGTTTTTTGGTCAGATAATGAGAAATTACAGCCTCAATTCCCCCTATAGGGTCAACTCCGATTCCGTTATTATAATTCTCATCCTCGCATTCATCATTGAAAAAACATACAACAGCAAGTGCATCAATTCCTTTATTTATAAGTTTTTTAGCCGCATTATAAAGTGTTTTTTCATTATCAATATGTCCTGTCGATATCCCGCTTTTATCCTTTATAAGAGAAACTCCGACAGGTTCATCCGTAACTTCACAGTATGGAATTTTATACCCTTTTACAACTTCAAGAGCCTTAATTGTATTAAGATGCAGATTTAAAATTCCTTCAGGGATTGATTTATCAAAAATTACCCCAATTTTATTAAATTCACCATTATTTGGAATAAGCCTTATATTGCCGTTAAAAAATTCATCAAAAGCATATCCTTCAACATAATACATATCCTCATTTACAGCACTTAAAATTCCTGCATTTACAACATTTGGATTAACTATAACCTTAAAGTATTTTGAAAATTCTCTTACAACATGCCCGCCATCTCCTGCGTATCCGCCAATTTCAGCACCAATACCGGTTGGAATTGATAAGGCTATTATATTTTTCATAAAAATCTCTCCATCATTTTTGTCGGGCAAAATCCAAAAAAAGGCTTTCCAAAACAAATTTAATGTTTATAAATGCTTTAAGCCTTCTTTTTGCCTTTAAAATAAGCTTTATATGGTATTCAAACAGTTTAACCGCTTCAATATTATTAATATTATTCTTTAAATTTGAAAGAATAAAATCTTCTAAATCATTAAAAAAATCAACCGGATTGATTTCATCCGCCTTTAGCTTATTTTCAATTTCAATAACCGTTTCAAGAGCCTCTTCTATTGTAAAATAAGGATATTTTTTTAGCATTTTAATGTCATCAAAATAAGGTTTTGCTTCTTTTGAGGCACTCCTTGCGCCGCCTCCTGAAAGTTTAAATACATTTGAGCGGGAAACAATTGTTGAGATTAAATCCTCCCTATTTTTTGTTAAAAATATAAATGTCGTGCGATCGGGAGGCTCTTCAACAGATTTTAAAAGAGAATTTGAAGCATCTGCCTGAAACATTTTCATATTTAAAGGAAGAGGCACCCAGTTTTCCTCCGGAAAATCATACCCCAATGACTTAAATTTGCAGCATGAAGCTTCTTCAGCTGCGTTTTTTTGCTTAATTTTTGCATCACAAAATATAAAAACTCTGTGATAATCACAGGTTTCACTTAATGAAGATGTGATTTTTTTTGCCTGTGCAATTGAAATAACGGTTTTTGAAGGGTCATCCTTAAAATTTATCGGGGATACAATATTAACGCTCGGGTGTTTTATGTCCCTTATCCAGTTGCAGTTTATACATTTGCAGTTTGAATCCTTTTTATCACCTTTGCAGTTTAAAATTCTTGCAAGCTCCATTGAAAACATATACTCTGAAATTATATCAAGCCCTTCAAATACAATGGATTGCGGGAATTTATCAATATTATTTTGAATAAGTGTTTCAAAATAATCAGATATAAAAGGAAAATTTGATTTTAAAATATCATTAATCATAAAGCTCCGTTCCTTTTATCTTGAAAAAAAGCACATTCAAAGGCAAGAAGGGCCTCTTTTTCCCCGCTTTTTATTTCAAATTCAGCTTCAATTAAACCCTGTTTTATTTGAATAAGTTCATCCACACTTACCGTACGCAGTTTTTCAAGACTTTTTTTCACGGCAAAATCATTCTGCCCGGTTTTTCTTGCTATATCAAAGCTTGACATTGATTTTGAATAAACTTTGGTTATTAAAAGTTTTGAAAAAGAGCTTTGTAAAAAGGCTAAAATTTCAAGGTAGTGAGATTTATTCAGCATATTTGAAATTTCAAAAAGGGCTTTATCAAATTTTTTTTCTAAGATTAAATCATTTATTAAGAAAATATTCTGTCCGCCGCCCCCTGTTTTTTCTGCAATATCTTGTGTTATAAGGGTATCCGGATAAATTGTAAGCTTTATTTTATCAACAGCATTATTTAAATCGCGAAGCGACGGGCCGACCTGCCTCATTATTGTTGTTAAAACATTATTATCGGCCTTTAGCCCTGCTTTTTGGACCATACCCTTTAAAACGGGGAGAATTTTATATTCTTCATAAGCCTTAAAGCTTGAAAACTCTTTAACAGTACCCGTTTTTTGAACGGCTTTAAATATTTTTTTTCTTGAATCGGGTTTTTTTCTGTCTCCCTTATCAATAGGACAGGTTAAAATTATATGAACCCTGTCTGACACTAAATCAAACGCTTTTGTTACTTCATCCGTCTGCTTGTCATCAAGCTTTATCTTTTTTGCTGTCTCTAAAAAATATTTATCTGCCCTTATTTTATATACAACATCCCCAAACATCATAGGCTGGGTACAAAGTGCATCTATCAAAACTTTAAAATCAGGATTATCAAGGCATCTGTAATTCAGGGGCGAAATTTCATTCCCGTCACGAACTTTCAGCACCTCATCTTTAATGGTTTTTATTTCGTTTTCAAGCGTGAAATCCTCATCGCCCCAGAACAAATATACAGGCATATTCTAAATAAAACCTTTTAAAATCTCTTAAAACAATTTTAGCTTGAAAATTCAATTTTATAAAGAAAATTTTATTTAAAAATAGCAAAATAATATTTTTTTGTGTTTTCTATGGACACCACACAAGAAAGGAATTAAGATGCAGATAAATTCAATAAGACCGTATTCTCAAAATACGAAAATTCCGTCATTTAAGGGCGCAAACCTTGTACAGGTTCCAAAAAAGGCATTTCAAAGCTCTGAAAAAGCTCTGATAACTTTTATGGAAGCTATCACATCTGCCGATGGTTCCAGACTGAAAGAAAATATATTTACAAGACTTTCAAATTCTTTTAATCCTGCCAAAGATAAGAAATTTGCCATTTATCAGGAAAATCCTTCATACGTTTTAGTATCAGATGTTTTAAGAAGGTATGGCCTTAAAAGCTGTTCTGCTGAATGGTTTTCAAAAAATACAGGTATTCCTGTAAATGGCGAAAAACATCCGGATTTTCATTCTTTTCATGTCTTAACCGGCAAAGAAAAAGATGCCGCGTTAAATTTATTTTCTAAAAAGAATATCGATTCAATCTATGAGCAGGCAGCAGAAGAAATAAATAATTCAAAAGGTATTTCCGATGAACAGGTAAGAAAGATAAACAAAAGTTTCATTAATGGTGATTATGAAGCCGCGGAGAGGCAGGCAGAGTTTTTATTAAATGCAAAAGCAGCACAAATATTAGACAGCAGGATGGATGCCTCATTAAAAAATACACATTTTAAACATTTTAGAATAGGAAGCCTTGATGAGGTTAAAAATATAATAAATGAACTTGTATAACCTTAAATAAGGATTCATTTTTAATCAAAATTTATATCTAACTTAATTTATAATATACTAAAAGCCGGCAGTTAAATTTCTGCCGGCCTTCTTTTATGGTTTAAATTTAACTTTCAATTAAAAGGCTTGCGCCGATAACGCCTGCCGTATTTCCAAGCTCCGCATGAACAATTTCAACACTGGATGCTTGAATAGGCATGGCTCTTTTTTGAACCACTTCTCTTATGGGATTAAAAAGAATATCTCCGGCATCCGCTACACCGCCGCCTATAATTACTTTTTCAGGATTTAAAAGGTTAATAACAGATGTTAAACCAAGGCCGATTGTTTCACCTATTTTTCTGTAAATTTGCTTTGCAACAACATCCCCCTGCAATGCAGCCTGAGCCACAATATACGGGCTTAATTCTTCTGTTGCAAGTTCTTTAAATTTAGAAGATTTTCCGCCCATAATGTATTCTTTGGCCATTTGAACAATAGCAGGGCCTGAAGCGTAAGCCTCAAAACATGCAAAATCACCGCATCCGCAAAGAGGGCCTTCACCCATAGACATTTTAATGTGGCCTATTTCACCTGCCGCATTTTTGGCTCCGCGGGCAAGCTTACCGTTTATAACAAGGCCTGAACCGATTCCTGTACCAACGGTAATACATACAAGATTCTGACAGCCCTTTCCCGCACCGTATTTTAATTCGCCGAGAGTTGCAACACGTACATCATTATCAAGTTTTGTTACAATGCCGAATTCTTTTTGCATAATATCAGCTACAGGAACATCAACCCAGCCCGGCATGTTTGGCAAAAGCCTTACAACTCCTGCCTGATAATCAATCTGGCCCGGGAAGCCGAAGCCTATAGCTTCAATTGAATTTTTATCCTGATTGGTTTCTTTCATTAAATCTGAAATAGCGATTTTAATATTTCCCAAAGTATGCTCATAACCCATATCTGCACGGGTGGGCGTTGTGTTTGAATAGACAATTTTACCGTCCATATCAACAAGTGCAATTTTTATGTTTGTTCCGCCAATATCCACACCAATTCTGTACTTTTTCATAAATCTCCCTCTTTAAAATTATATCTGATTATGTTAAGCAGATTATACCATTAAAAGCATTGTATAGGAAGTTTTAACCTTATGTAAACAAATGTAACAAAAGATTGCCTTTTTGAAATTATATACCTTTTAAATACTTTATATATATGTAACGAGTTTATTGAAAGTTTAGAGCAAAATGGCAGTTCGTCCAACTGATAGCATAGATAAAAAATTAGCTCAGATGTATGCATCCAAGGTAACAGTAAATCTTGAAGCTAAATCAACACTTTCCCCGAATGAATTCTGGAATTCAATGGAATTAATAGCTTTGAACAATAAAGCCGTCATGAATTTCAGATGTAAATAAAAAATTAATCAAAGATGGATTATGGAGTAGAAAAAATTCCGCCACCGCTTTTTTAAAGCCGGCGGCATTTTTTTATGCTGATTGCCTGATTTTATTTAATGAGTAATTTTCTTATTTTTTCTTCGATTTTTCTACAGTTTTTAGAATAATAAAGGCCCGAAAAAATAATAAAAAGCCCGAATAAAACAAGCATAAGCGGAAAAATAGGAGAATCCTTAAAAATAACATACGCAAGGTGTCCTATATAAGCAAAAACACCAATTGCACCCCAAACGATGAAAATCTTTCTTTGCAAAATAATGCTTATTATCATATAAAAGAAGCTGAATGCAGCAATAACAAAATAAGCAAATTCATTATCTATTTTAAATTGCAGAAAAATTGAAGGTATTACACACCATAAAAGCGTTGAGCCAAAAATATAGAACCATCCTGAAAAATCATCTTTTGTTTTTCTATCAAATTTCAAAGCAATTCCAAGCATAAATATTGCAAAGAAAAATGTTGCAAAATTGCGCATTCCCCAGCTGGGCTCTATTAAAGCACCTTGTGCAAAAACAGGGACAATATCCATTGAAAGATACCAGAGAGCATAGCATACAGGAAGGGTTAAAAACGGGAATTTTCTGAATTTTAAAAAGATAAGACCCGCAAGAATTGTTGCTATCTCCATTAGTATCCATCCGCTTCTTATCCATTTATGAAAATCAGAATACCTGCTTAAATCATTCGGCATTATGCCGACCAGACTTTCAAATGCCCAAACGCCAAGCGGTACAACACTTACAGCACAAGTATACAATAATCCGCCCGGTATTTTTTTATCTTTTTTCCAAAGAAGATTTCCTAAAAGTGTAAAGATTAAAAAATATACAATACAAACAGCCAAAAGCCCGCCATGTCCGAATGATTCCCAGATGTTCCCGAGATACCAGCCCATGGTGCTTATTATAATTAATGCTCCAAAATAATATAAAAAATTTTCAAATGTAAATTTCTTACGGTTCTCTTTATCTATAGCATCATCTTTTAATTTTTTTTCTGCATTAATCCCGTTTAAAAAATTAATAAGAACATCAAAAGTGTCTGCAGAAATAATTTTCTTATCAACAGCAAGAGATAAATCTTTTTCATCAAATTTCATAATAAAAACCCTTAATTTTTTGTTTTATTATAGTGATTTTAGCTTATTTACGGCAAGCTTTGTTAAGCTAAATTTACACACCCTAAAACTTTTTAGCAATTTTTAAAACATTTTTTACTTTTTGAAATATATAAAAGGAGATAAAATGAGCATAAATTTAACAAAATTTACACAGGCTGCAGGTGCAAGCTTACAAAATATTTCTCAAAAAGCAGCACCGCAGGTGCCCCAAAGTGCAAAATTTAATACAGGGATTTTACCCGCAGATACGGTAGATTTTTCTAAAGCGGCGAAAAAGGCTCAATTTCCTTTTACCGATAAAACCACACAGGTAGCAGAGCACCACAATATAAACGGTCAAAATAGCAATATAAGATGTGCTCTGAAACATCTTGAACAGGGTAAAGAGCTGAACAGAGGAGACAAATGGGCACTTGAAACAGTAGAAGAGCTGGATGCTGATTTTGCAAAGCTCCCGCCATTGGAAGACAATTTTACATTTTACAGAGGAAGAACAAAACACCCTGTTATAGAACGTTTTAACGAAGATTTTAATATAATTGAAGCTGCAAAAGAGGGTGAAATTATAGTCCCGGATAGAGCATACAGCTACGGCGCATTTAATAAAAGCCTTGCAGAGCACTGGTCCGGCGGAATGGGCGATACCATGATGATTGAAATCCGCACCCCGAAAGGTGCCAAGGTTTCAAGAAATTTAGAGCACGGCGGCGAAGTTGTATTTCCAAGAGGAGCTGAATACAGGCTTTTATCAAAGGAAAAAAGCAATGATAACTGTTTAAATGTCGTATTAGAATACATTTTGCCTGAAAAATAGTGAAAAATTGAACTTAAAAATTTTCTTATTTTTTATTGCAGCTTGTTTTTGTGGTAAAATTCTACTTAGAACTTTACTTATAAAGGAAGAATTGTTATGGAAAATAAGGAAAATTTGGCTGAATTGCACACATTAAGGCATTCCTGCTCTCATATTATGGCGCAGGCTGTTCAAAATTTATACCCGAATGCAAAGCTTGCAATAGGCCCTGCAATTGATAACGGCTTTTATTATGATTTTGATATAGAAGGCACAACCTTAAAGGAAGAGGATTTTGAGGCGATTGAAAAAGAAATGAAACGCCTTGTTGAAATGGATTTAAGGTTTGAAAAATATGTTATTCCTGATGTTCAGGCTCAAATTGATGAATTTAAAAATAAAGGCGAAATTTATAAAGCAGAACTTCTTGAAGAGCACAGGAATGACAATCCCACCCTTTATTTAACGAAAGATAAAGACGGAAATATACTTTTTGACGACCTTTGTTCAGGACCGCATCTTGAAAATACCAGAAAAATCAAGGCTTTTAAGCTATTATCTGTTGCGGGTGCCTACTGGAGAGGTTCTGAAAAAAATAAAATGCTGCAAAGAATTTATGCAACCGCTTTTCCTTCAAAAGATGAGCTTAAAGCCTATCTTGATATGCTGGAAGAAGCTAAAAAGCGCGACCACAGAAAACTCGGCAAGGAATTGGATTTATTTTCCGTTCATGATGAAATCGGTGCAGGGCTTGTATTATGGCATCCTAATTTAGCCGTAGTGCGCGAAAACATTGAAAATTACTGGAGAGAAGAACACAGAAAAAGAGGGTATGTAATTGTTAACACTCCGCAAATTGCAAAAAGCAAGCTGTGGGAGGTTTCAGGACATATTGACCATTACAGAGAAAATATGTTTTTTGTACAAAAAGAGGATGAAAACGATGACCAGTTCATCATTAAACCGATGAACTGCCCGTTCCATATTTTAATATATGCTTCTCAAAGACGCTCTTACCGCGATTTGCCGATTAGGATGGCTGAACTCGGCACGGTTTATCGTAAAGAAAAATCCGGCGCACTTGGCGGATTAACAAGGGTTCAAGGGTTTACACAGGATGATGCACACATTTTCTGCACCCCCGAGCAAATTGTAAATGAAATTAATGAAATTATTGATTTTATTCAGGATGCAATGGCCATCTTTAATATGACATTTGAAGTTGAGCTTTCCACCCGTCCCGAGAGCTATGTAGGTGATTTAGAGCACTGGAATATGGCGGAAGCAGGGCTTAAAGAGGCTCTTGATAAACGCGGCATGAAATATGATATAAATGAAGGCGATGGTGCATTTTACGGGCCGAAAATTGATTTCAAATTCAAAGATGCAATCGGCAGAACCTGGCAGTGTGCTACAATTCAGCTGGATTTCAACTTACCTATAAGATTTGATTTAAAATATCAAGATAAAGACGGCGAATTAAAAACCCCGATAATGCTTCACAGAGTAGTTTTCGGGTCTATGGAAAGATTCCATGGCATTTTAATTGAACACTACGCAGGCGCATTTCCAACCTGGCTTAACCCAAAACAGGCTGCCATTGTACCTATTGCAGACAGACATCTTGAAGCTTGTGAAGAATTGTTTACAAAACTTAAAAATAAAGGTATCAGAGTTGAACTTGATGACCGTTCCGAATCTATGAATCATAAAATCAGAGATTGTCTGCAAAATAAAAAAATCCCTTATGTGCTGGTTGTGGGTGATAAAGAAATTGCGGACGGCACAGTTGCGGTAAGGGCAAGAGGAAGAGGGCCTATTGGCACGTTTAATTTTGATGAATTTACCCAAAAACTGCTTGAGGAGATTAATTCCAAGGGTAAGACCATTGTAGAATAATTGATTTTTATAACGCTTATGAAAGCCTTGCCTGTAAAACGTTATAGGGCAAGGCTTTTCAGTTTTTAAATATGTTTTTTGGGGTTTTTTAAAATCAAATAGGCTAAAATACCTGCAGAGCTTGACTTTTAAATGTTAGAAAACTATATAAAAGCTTCTATCATAAAGATTTTAAGACATTTTTTGTCGGGATATTTTAAAAAAGCAGGATGTTTTGGCTGCTAATTTGCCATAATATCAGATATATCCTTCATTTTAGCGTTTAAAATTTTTATAAGCGGTATTAGTTCATAATTGTTTTCTTTGGCCCAAAGGGTTATTGTTCTTGTTACAGGCTCGATTTCAAGGAATTTATCCGTGATATTTGCCAGTTTATTTGCAATTTTATTATACATTTCTTCATCAACCATATTTTTCTCCTTTTAAATTATATAGGTGTGTCTTTGCGTACGTTTATAAAATAACTTTAGCATTAAAATAAAAGAATGACAAGCAGTACGGAAAAAATTAAAGAAAAACTTAGAGCTAAAATAAAAGAATGCAGGAAAAAATTATCCCTGACTCAGTTGGAATTAGGAATTCAAGCCGATGTTACGGAAGATTACGTACATTCTCTGGAAGCCGGAAGAAGAACACCCAGTCTTGATGTTTTATGCAGATTAGCTGATGCTCTTAAAGTTGAACCTTATGAATTATTAAAATAGGCCATTTTAAGTAAGGAAGCTTGAATGTAAAAATTCATCGGCGGTTTGGCAACACTCATAAAATTTCTAAGCTCACCTTTTATTGTTCGCAAACTCACCTGCGTTTTAAGCTAATAGAAACGCAGGTTCAAACATGCTCACTTTATATGTTCGCTAAGAAATTTTTATTCGCTTATGCTTAACGCCATAAATTTTTACATTCAAGCTTTTAATATTTTAATCGTAAACAATTAAAATATTATATTTTCGCGAAAAGAACTTTTTTAATAAAAAAGGACCAAAAACTCTGGATTGCCGCGGTCGTTTCACTCCCTCGCAATGACAAAGATTTGAATGAGTAGTTACAAGTTGTTAAGTTCTCTTGCAATAACAAAAAAGCCTTCTTGTAAAAAATAAATTTCCTCTTTATTACAGCAGACAAACCGCGCTTTGTCATTGCAAGCGTTAGCGAAGCAATCCAGAAGAAATGCTGAAAGGCAGTGAATTTGCCGCACTCCTGCCAGTCGCTTGCAAAGACGAAAGCAGAATTTTATCATTGTAAAACTGTAATAAAAAACCGCTTAAGTATTCCTTAAGCGGTTTTAAAATGTTTATTTTCAAAAAACTATTTCTTATTAACAAGTTCTTTGAATTTTTTACCAGCTGAAAATGCAGGAACAGTTTTAGCGGCAATTTTAATTTCTTTACCTGTTTGAGGATTGCGGCCTGTTCTTGCAGCACGTT
>CAQTPN010000005.1 GCA_948888345.1 uncultured bacterium
AAATGAATTTGAAAAAGCAAATAAAATGCTTAAGCAGCTGGAAAGAAAATATTATATTCTTAATGGATATAATAATATTTTCGAAAAATTATTTTCTATTAAAAATACCCCATCAAGAAATAACAAATGGTATAAAGTACTTACAATTTTAGGATTGAAGTTTAAATTTCGAAATAAAAGAAAAGAAAAAAGAATGGCTGAAATATGTGAAAGAGACTACATTCTTAAAACTTTAAATGATTTAGAAAGATTAAATAAAGAATTAGAAACCAGGCAGGAGTATTTACGAAAACGAAATAATGAAATTATTAAACGTTCTACGCCTCAGCCGACTTTAAGAAGTATAGCCTACCATGTTGTTGATCATTGCAATTTGAAATGCAAAGGTTGTGACCATTTTTCACCGCTTGCAAATGAAAGATTTGAAACAATAGAATCTTTTGAACATGATATTAAAAGATTTGCCCGGCTTTCAAATGCTGAATTACAAATTTTTAAATTAATGGGAGGAGAACCGTTATTACATCCCAAACTTACCGATTTTATGAGAATTGCAAGAAAATATTTGCCAAACACAAGAATAGAAATTGTTACCAATGCAATTTTATTGAATTCACAAAATGAACAATTCTGGAAAACTTGCAAAGAGTATAATATAGTTATTGTTCCAACAAAATATCCGCTAAAAACTGATTATACAAAAGCTGAAGAAATTGCCGAAAACTATGGCGTAAAGCTTGAATATTACGGAAATACAAATGAAACATTGAAAACAAGTTATCACAACCCGCTGGATATTAAAGGGGAACAAAACGCTGTAGAAAATTTTTTAAACTGTTTCCATGCCAATAATTGTATATTTTTAAAGAATGGCAAGCTTTACCCTTGCACGGTTGCCCCTAATATTGAACATTTCAATAAATATTTTGGCAAAAACATTCCGCTGCACGAGAGAGATGGTATTGATATTCATAAAGCAAATTCTATTGATGAAGTTTTAAGCTTTTTATCAAAGCCAATCCCGTTTTGCAAATATTGCAATATAAAAGGCAGAACTTTCGGGCACAAATGGGGAACTTCTAAAAAAGAAATTCAGGAATGGACTTAAAACAAACTCACTAAGGATAGTATAAATGAACATAATTAAATCAATTAAACAAAATCGAATTTATATAAATTATTCCTGCATGTGGCCGTATATCAAACCTGTGTGGTTTAGAGCGTTATTGTCAATGCTTATTTGCATTCCGATAGGTTCGCTGGATGCAGTTATTGCACTTGCTCTAAAACCTTATATGGATTTAGTTATGGTTGAAAAATCCATAGCTTCTCCCTGGTATATACCGCTTGGAATAGTCGCCTTTACTTCAATTCAAGGCGGGCTTAAATATATGTCATCTTACCTTTCAACCTGGGTTGGAGGTAAAATCACGAACGGCTTGAAGTATGATATGTTTAAAAAACTTCTCACATTGCCGGCATCCTTTTTTGATAAAAAAAATTCAGGAGATGTTGTATTTCAATTTAACAATCAAGCTGATATTGCCTGCGGCGGTTTACTGGATAATTTAAGTGTATTTGTGCAGAGAATTTTCTCTTCGGTCTCTTTAGTTTGTGTGCTGTTCTATAATTCCTGGCAATTGGCATTAATTGCAGTTGTAGTATTGGGATGTGCGTTTGCACCTGTTGCCAAAATCCAAAAACGCATTAAATCAGTTATGGAAAAAACCGTGTTTGCTGATGCTTCAATTATTACGGAATATAATGAAGTATTTGCAGGAAATAAAACCATAGCATCTTATAATCTGCAAAAAACCGAAACCGATAAATTTAAAAATATATTAAAGAGCATATTTACCCTGAGAATTAAAATGGTTCAAAAAACTCAATGGCTGTCCCCTATGATGCATGTTATTGTATCGGTAGGAATTGCTGCTGCAATTGGTTATGGTTCGCATTTGATTATTACAAACCAAATCACATCGGGTAATTTTGTTTCATTTATTACGGCACTAATTCTGCTCTATACCCCTGTTAAAAATATCGGAAACAATCTTAATGCAGTTCAATTCTCATTCTTTTCAATAGAAAAAATATTTAAAGTTTTAAATTCGATATCTGAAATCAGAGATTGCAATAATCCGCTGATTTTAAACGGCAGCTATAAAGAAATCTGGTTCAAGAATGTAAACTTTGAATACATAAAAAATATGCCTGTTTTAAAAAATATTAATTTAGGTATTAAAAAGGGTGAAACCGTGGCATTTGTCGGTAATTCAGGCGGCGGCAAAACAACGGTTGTTAACCTTTTGCCCCGCTTCTATGATGTTACATCAGGCTCAATTGAAATTGACGGAATTGATATCAGAAATTATACACTTGAATCTTTAAGGCAAAATATTGCAGTTGTATTTCAAGACAATTTCCTGTTTTCAGGCTCCATAAAAGAAAATATTGCACTGGGAAATCCTGATGCTAAAGATGAGCAGATTAATGAAGCCGTTAAAATGGCTTATCTTGATGATTTTATTAATTCTTTAGAACACGGGCTGGATACACAAATAGGAGAACGTGGTATTTTATTATCGGGCGGGCAAAAACAGAGAGTTGCAATAGCAAGAGCATTTTTAAAGGATGCACCGATAATAATACTTGATGAGGCAACTTCGGCATTAGACAATAAAGCGGAAGCTGTTGTTCAAAAAGCAATTGATAACCTGATGCGGGATAAAACAGTGTTTGTTATAGCCCACAGGCTTTCAACCATTCAAAATGCAAATAAAATCGTTGTAATAAATGAGGGCAAAATAGCGGAAATCGGTACTCATGAAGAATTGTTAAAAATAAAAAACGGTGCATATAAAACCTTATATGAAATGCAGTTTAAAAAACAGGAAGCACCCGCCTATAATTAATAAAAGCATTTTTATGCCGGCATAAATATCAAAACAATTGTTTCGGGTATAATCATAACAGGTGAGTAATATCCTGAGTAATTTTTTAACAAGAAACACAGTTTCATGAACACGTATTCTTTAAAATTTATTAGAATTGAGCGGTATATATTCGGCATATTAATGGCACTTATAATGGTGTTTGCGGCCGAATTCAGCGGAGAACAAGAAATAATTTTCCCGGAAATTTGTGCACTGACTATAGGTTCTTGGATTTCAGAGCAGCAGCCCTGGGCTGTGAATAAAAGAAGAATATTTTTTCTGATGTCATTTGCCGCGCTGTTCGGGGTTCTTGTTGTAAGGTATGTAAACATTCCTTTAATTTTTCAGGTATGTTTGTGTTTTGCCTTTACTGGCTTTATTTTGACACTTTTTAAGACAAATTTCATTCCGATAATTTCTGCCTGCATCCTGCCTGTTTACCTTGGTACAAAAAGCTGGGTTTATCCTGTATCTGTATCTGTTATGGCACTTATAATAATCTTTGCCCAGTATTTAATGGAAAAGTTCCGCCTCCGCCCTGTTAATAAATTTATCCCCTGCGAATTCAACATTAAAAATCAAATTATAAAATGGTCAAAGCTTTTATTTGTATTTGGCTTAATTGCTATGATTCCTTTTAAAACCCATCAAATCTATTTTTTAGCTCCGCCATTGATTGTAATGTTTACGGAATTTGCAAATCCAAAAAGTAAAGTACGCAAAAAACCATTTTATATTATTGGTCTGATGACTTTTGCTGCATTTACAGGTTGTTTTTTGAGGTATATTTTAAATATAACTCTCGGGCTGTCCTTGTCTTTATGTACATTTCTTGCCTGTACAGTTTTATTCATTGCTCTTGGTAAAGTAAAAATTAATTTCCCGCCTGCAGGCGCAATCCTTTTAATTCCTATGATTTTAGATAAGTCCCTGCTTCTGTCTTTTCCGTTTGAAGTGTTTACAGGTGCACTTATCCTTTCATTTGTATCAATATTTTTATTTAAAAATCCTTCTTAAGGTATTTATGACTATCCAATCTGCATTGTAGAGTAAGGAAGAGGCTTAAACCCGAGTTTTTTATAAACATACAGTGCATGAACATTTTCTTTTTCGGCTTCAAGCCTGAAAATACAGTTTTTATTATTATCTTTTATAAATTCTATAAATTTTGGGATTATTCCGTGCCCCCTAAATTCAACTTTTAAATATAAATCTTCAAACCATAAACATGGTTTGCCGAATTCTGTTGAAAAGCTTTTTGCAATCATTGAATATCCGAGAATTTTACCCCCATTTTCAAAAATATATCCTTTTAAATAAGGGTTTTCTTCTATACAGTTTCTAAAATCCTCTTCAAAAATTTCTCTGCTCCCGTTTGTAAACACGGCATTTGAAGAGTAAAATTCCTCCATCATAGAAAGAATTTCATCTCTATCCTTATTTTCCATCTTTCTTATTTTGAAATCCATAAAACTCATTATATCAAAAATACAAATCACCTGATTGGGTGGTATATTTTTAATATTGCTTATTGTATTTTTCTTATAGTTTAATTCATTAAGGCAAGATATAAAGGGATGAGAAAGACTATGACAGGCAAAATTTCGATTTTTGTAATTGAAAGTTACGATTTAACTCGTGCACTTTACAGGCAGACTTTGGGTGAAGAATTTGAAATAAAAGGCGAATTTAAAGAAGAGGCGGATTGTTTCAAATCTTTTGAATATTCTCCATCAGATATAGTTTTGATGGATTTAAAATTTCCGTATAAAAATGCTTTTAATTTTATTAAAAAAGTGAAATCAAAAAATCCTGATACCAAAATTATTATCTTAAGTGCAGTTGAGGATGAAGAAATAATGTATACGGCTTTAACGCTTGGGGCTTCAGGATACCTTTTAAAAGATATTGATTTAGATGTTTTAAAAGATACAATAAGACAAATTCATGCAGGAAAACTATACTTTCAGACCAAAGAAGAAATCAAAGCCCTGCTCTAAAACACTATAACAGTAAAATAATAGAAAACCGAGTTGCAGAAATTTTAAAGCTTCGAGCTGAAATTCAGGGTGGAAAATTTGTACCCGAATGCGATACCGAAGATAAGCATAACAACCCCGAATAATACAAATGTATAAGAAATTCCTATTAAATCTGCAATAAAGCCTGCAACAAAGCTGCTTACAGATGTTGTTCCCATATAGCATATAGCATTAAGGCTCATTACTCTGCCTCTCTTGTCATCATCAACAACAGCCTGTGTCAGTGTATTATCAGGGGTGATGGATGATGTCATACCAAGCCCGACGCAAAACATGGCTAAAATTGCGATTAATTTTGTATGGCAGAGCCCTAAAGTGATAAAACCCGTGCTAAATATACATGCTCCCGCAAATAATATCCGCCTTAAACCGGTAATGGATGTTTTTGCAGCAAGAAAAAGAGAGGCAGCAAGTGCACCTATTCCTGCAGCTCCCATTAAAAATCCGAGAGTATCCGCCTTATCATGTAAGACTTCGCTTGTGTAAATTGGCATAAGCATAGGATATGTCATTCCAATAAAGCTGAAAACCGCCATATACAATAAAAGTGTTAAAATCTGCGGAGTTTTAAGCGCGTAGTCAATTCCTTCCTTTAGCCCTTCAAGAATTGTTTCGTTTTGGATTTGTCCGCATTTTACATCTTTAATTTTTAACATTTTAACCAGAATAATCATAGGAAGGATGCACAAGAAATTTACAAAAAAGCAGACGGTAATTCCGGCATGTGCTATTAAAAGCCCTGCAATTGCGGGTCCTAAAAGTCTTGCTACGTTAAAACAGGTAGAATTCAATGATATTGCATTTCCAAGGTCTTTGGGGTCATCCACAAGGCATACAAAAGTAGATTGTCTTAAAGGCACATCAATTGCCGCTATACAGTTTAAAAATATCCCGAGAAGAACAATATTCCATATCTGAACCAGATTAAAAAATGTTAAAAGCGTTATTAAAAGTGCCTGAATACAAAATAATATCTGTACAAAAATTAAAAGCTTATGCCTGTCAAATTTATCTATAATAACCCCTGCAAAAGGAGTTAAAACAAATAGCGGAATTGCATTAAAAAACATAACAGAACCCATTGTTAAAGGGGATTTTGTCATATCATATATAAGCCAGCCTATTGCAACATTTTGTATCCAGATTCCAATCTGGGAAATTGCAATCCCCGGGAAAAACAACCTGAAATTTCTGTATTGAAGAGCCCTGAAAGCCGATGACAATCCGCCCATAACTTTACTTTCTTTCTTTTATGAAATCTAAAATTCCGTTTATAAATGTTAAAGGATGCACAGGACACCCGGGAATATATAAATCAATTTTGTGTTTATCTAAAAAGCCTCTGTCAATTTCATTGGAATTTTGATATACCCCGCCGGAAATTGCACATGTTCCGCATAAAATTATAATTTTAGGGTCTGGTATCGCATTATAACAATCTTCAAGTGCATAAGCCATATTTTTTGTTACAGGGCCTGTAATTACAATTCCGTCTGCATGGCGGGGAGATGCAACAAAATCAATCCCGAACCTTCCCATATCGAAATTTACGTTTGATGCAGCATTTAATTCCATCTCACATCCGTTGCAGCCTCCTGCTGAAACTTGTCTTAATTTTAGAGATTTTGAAAAAACAGATGTAATTTCTTTTCTAACCTCAACCGCCGTTTTGCAGAAAAGCTCTTCTGTTATTCTTTCATCTATTATAAGGCTTTCTCTGTTTGTTGAAGAAAGCTTATAAAAATTTGAAAAATTAATTGCATTTCTTTCACAAATATTTTTACACATACCGCAGAATGTGCATTTTCCTATATCAATTTTTAAGGGATTAATGCTTAATGCACCTGTGGGGCATACACCCGTACACTTTTTGCAATTATCACAATTTGAATTTTTTAGAACGGGTAGCCCTCGAAATTGCTCCCTCATGGGTGCATTTTTAATATCTTTTATAAATTGCTCCCCTTGATATATTCTTGATTTTAGTGTATCAAACATTTGTTTTATTCCTTAAATTTTTATAAATCACATCCTGAATATGAAAGATTAAAGCTTTTGTTGCATAAAGGAAAATCAGAAACCCCGTTATTCCTTACTGCAAGGGCTAAACCATACCAGTTATTAAAAGACGGGTCTTTAATTTTATATCTGCTCAATTTTCCATTATTGTCACTCATTCCAATATGAACGACCTCTCCTCTCCAGCCTTCGACAACTGATATTACAAAAGCATCCTTTGAATTTTCTTTATTTAAAACCTCATACCCTGAATTTACGGGTTCATTTTTATATTCTTTTAATTTATCAAATATTTTTCTGATTATTGAAATGGAATCAATAATTTCTTCATATCGAAGACGGAATCTTGAATTTACATCTCCTGCACCGTCAAATTTTTCTTTTTTAAGACCCAATTCTTTTGTCCATTTATCAGGATAATCATATCTTGAATCAATGTTAAGTCCTGCTGCTCTTGCAGCCATTCCGACAAGATTAATTTCTTTTGCTCTTTCATAGCTTACGGTTCCCGTTTTTTCGAGTCTTGACATAACAGTAGAATTTTTAAGCATCGTTTTAACCATTCTTGAAACATCAATTTCCACCTTATCTAATGTTTTAAGTGCACGCTCAATTTTCTTTTCATCTATATCAAAATTTACGCCGCCAAGGGTTAAAAATCCTCTTCCAAATCTGCTTCCTGAAAATTCAAGCATAGTGTTTATCACAAGTGTTCTTGTCGCCCCGAATACGGATGCACCCATTAAATATGCTATATCTCCGGAAATTGCTCCCAAATCTCCTATGTGAATTGCAGCTCTTTCCATTTCAAGTGCCAGTTTTCTTATTAGTTGAGCCTTATTTGAAACAGAAATCCCTTTCATAGTTTCCATAACATTTGAATAAGCAAGGCTGTATGCTATAACGCTGTCTCCTGCAACAGATTCAATTAATTGGTTTGAAGGCGTCTGTGTCATAAGGTTTTCTGTACCTTTATGCTGATACCCCAGCGCAATTTCAAGATGATAAACATTTTCTCCGTTACACATAAATCTGAAATGCCCGGGTTCAATTATCCCTGCATGGATTGGCCCGACTGCAACTTCATGGATTTCATCTCCCTCCATTTTAAAGAAAGGGTATTTATCTTGATTTTTCCTTAAAGGCTTTAACCACGGGTGGTTTAAGGGTTCAATGTTAAATTCTTCAAAAAATTCTCTTTCAAAATTATAAAATGAAGGAACAACTCTGCTGATGCTTTCATAGCTTTTAATCCCTGCTCTAAAAAGGGAAGAGGTTGTATAGAAATTCCCGTTTTTATCATCTGCAAGCACAACAAAAAGCTTAACCTGCCCCCGCCCCCAGTCTTTTCCAAAAAAAGCGGCAGGGCGCATTTTATCAACGCTTACAAGGCTTATAACTTCGCTTCTTAAATCATCAATATCTAGAGCGGGTATGTCGTTTAAATTTATTTTTTAATTATTTTTAGATTTTATCCAATTCATATATTTATCCTAATTAAAATCCTGTAAGTGCAGCCTTAATAATATCATTTAAAAAAGCCGGTATATAAACCCCCAGTATAAATGCAAGAGTAAGCATTATTACCTGTGGAACGTACATTGAAGCCTTTATTTTGATTTTATTCTTTTCAATAATTTCTAATTTTTCCCCGTTTAATTTTCCAAACGTCATCTTTAATACAACACGTGCCATTCCGTATAAAATAACCGTTAAAAGAAGGACAAATAAAATACACATTAAATAATGTCCTTTAAAAATCATAGTTTTTATTATTAAAAATTCGCTTATAAAAAGAATGGATGTAGGAAAAGCGCAGATTCCAAGCAAGGATAAAAGCCAGAGCCATCCTGTCTTTTTATCCGCAGTGATAATTCCGTTTATTGATTTTATCCTTTTTGTTTCATAAAGCTCTAAAATATTTCCTGATGTTAAGAAAAATGATGCTTTAAAGAGCGAATGCCCTATTAAATGAAGCATAACGGCATAATGTGCAATTCCGGAAAGAGCTGTCCCGATGGCTAAAATTCCCATATTTTCAATCGAAGAATATGCAAGCATTCTTTTATAATTTTTAATATGATATAAAAATACAGCTGTTACAAAGAGGGATAAAAATCCCATTACAATAAGCATTATCCTGCCGTAGTAACTATCTCCTGCTGCATTTAATATGTTAAAAACTCTTAAAATTACAAGGTAGGCAGAATTTAAAAGAGTAGCTGATAAAAGAGCCGAAATTGGCGAAGGAGACTCCGAATGCGCATCAGGAAGCCAGAAATGCGCGGGTGCTAAACCCATTTTTGTTCCGAATCCAAAAAGTATAAATACAAACCCCAATCTGAGCCAGAATGTATTAAATTGTCCGCTTGAAGCATTTTCTAAAAGTTCTTTGAAATTTAAAGTATTTAAATCAGATGATATATTTAAAAATATAATCCCTATAAATGCCAGTGCAATGCCTATTGAACAGATGAAAACGTATTTCCATGCAGCTTCCATTGAATTTTTTGTCTTATTAAAATAAATAAGATAAGCACTTGTAAGGGTTGTTCCTTCTACTAAAATCCACGCTATTCCTAAATCTGTAGCTAAAATTGCCCCCGTCATAGCAAAAACGAAAGCCATAATCATAATAAAATAATGATTCATCTTTTTGTTTGAAAAGTCTAAATTCTTTGAATAGCCGTTATTGTAGATGGTTACCATTAAAAATACAAAAGATAAAATCATAAGAAAAATCTTATTTGTGTTATCTAATGCAAAATAATTTCCTCCAATTTCTAAGGGCAAGCCAAAGACAAGGCAGGAAGAAACTATAAAATGCAAAAGCGCATAAATATTCAATAGAAAGCAGCTAAAATTTTTACGCCTCACTATAAGCGCGATTATTCCGGCAATAACAGGAAATATCATAAGCAGATTAATCATCATTCATAATCCTTCAATTCAGATAAATGTGAAACTTCAAGGTCTTTAAATTCTTTATTAATTTCTCTTACAAAAAGCCCTAAGATGTAAACAGCTATGAATACATCAAGCAGCACTCCAAGATTTACGAGCACCGGCATTTCTCCCGCAACTGAAAGAGAAAGCAGAAATATTCCGTTTTCCATAGTTATAAATTCTATAACATTTGAAACGATTTTATGTTTAATTGTAATAAGCCACAGGCTGATAATAATAACGCTTACCGCTATCCCAAAATATAAAGGGGCAATATTTTTCATCCCTGTCATATAATTTGAGGCCAAAAAACCTGCTAAAAGTATTACGCTTGAAATTACAAGACAATAGAAATGAGGGATATTAGCGGCCTCATCTCTGTTTGTACCGGTTTTTTTTATGATTTTATATAAAAACCACGGGATAATTATTGCTTTTACAATTAATGTTTCCATTATTAAAAATGCAATATCAAGAAGCGGCGTATTGTTGTATCCCAGAAGGCATATTAAAAAAAGCAAAATTCCCTGAATTATTAAAATCCTGATATGAGAAATTATTCTTGATGTCGCGGCAAGATATAACATTGATAACCCAAAAAGTATTACAAATCCGTTTTCCATTTTTTCTAGCCTCCAAAAACCTTTGCCGCAGTAAGTGACATTACAATAAGCGCAAAAGAACTCATTATAAAAATAAATTCAAAAATGTGCGACATTCTAATGCGTGCCATACTTGATTCCAGTGTTCCTATCATAACGGATGTGAAAAATACAATAATCAAATAATAGAAGGCATAAAGCGGATTTCCGTCAGGAATTATAATTTTTGCAATTAAAGAAATTATTAAAAGCATCTTCATTCCGGAAGCCCAGCTTATTAAAGCCAGTTCCGGTCCGGAGTTATCTAAAATCATAACTTCATGTATCATTGTAAGTTCAAGATGGGTTGCAGGGTCATCCACAGGCACTCTGCAGCCTTCGATTAACACCATTAAAAATAAGGCAAGTACTGCAAATATTATAATTAATGCTCCGTAGCTTCCGGCATTTTCTGCAATCTTTGAAAGGCTCTCAAATGTATAATTTCCGCTCAAAGCCATAATTGAAGCCATTATGATAAAAAACGCAGGCTCAACAATTGATGTAAAACAAGCTTCGCGCGAAGCTCCCATTCCTTCAAAGCTTGAACCTGTATCCATTGCGCCGAGCAAGCTGAAAAATTTTCCCAGAGCAAGAAGATATGCAAACACAATCAATCCTGCAGGGATGTTTATTATTGCATTTCCAAAAATCAGAGGTACGAAAAATGCAGCGGTAATTACTGATGCAAATGATATAAGCGGCGCAAGCCTGAATATTGCTGATGTTGTAGTGCTTATTACAAAATCTTTTTTAATAAGTTTTATAAAATCATAAAGAGGCTGAAAAATTGAAGCACCGTATCTGCCGCCCCAGAAAGCTTTTGTTTTTCTTATAATTCCGGTCATTAAAAATGGCAGAAACAAAAATGTAATTAAATTTAATAAAATGATAATTCCTTTTACCATAATTAAAACCCTCCAAAAAAGAAACTTCCGGCTATTGAAATGATAAGGAATACTAAGCCGTATTTTAAATAATCTTGCAGGTTACCGTTTTGTAATTTTTCAAATTTTGATAAAAACCACTCATCAAATTTTAAAAGCGGGTTTATAACGTAGGCTTCTTCAATATCTTCAATTTTTAAACTAAAATGCGCTGATTTTGGAAATAATTTTTTAGGTCTTTCAACATCATAAACCTTCTTAAATAATGGTTTTAGCATTGACAAAAACGGGCCTGCATAAGAAGATGCCGTATATTGCGCCCTTTTTAATTCTTTATGATATCCGCAGCCCCATGTAGAAGTTTTTTCTACCTTTTTGTTTGAAAATTTTATTAAATATTCAAGGAGAAGTATTATTGAAAATACCATAAATGCGCTTAAGGCAATAATTTGCAGGATACCGATAAACTCTTCAACTCCTGTTATTGCACTTAAATCCATTAATGTTTCAACCGGCATAATTAAAATTTCAAACATAACTTCGGGGAAAAGACCTATTAAAAGAGCTAAAACAGCCAGAATGCCCATAGGAATTGTCATTGTTTTAGAAACATCGTTTTGAATACTCTCTGCTTTTTCACTTCTGGAGTGTCCCAAAAATGTTATGCTGAAAGCTTTTGTAAAGCATATTAAAGCCATTGTACCGACAAATGCAAGTCCTGAAATTGCAAATATCAAAATAAGGAAGTTAAAGAAACTGCTTATGGATAAGCCCTTTAAAATTCCAAAATATATTAAAAATTCTCCGATAAATCCGTTAAATGGCGGAAGCGCGCATATTGCAGCGGCTCCGATTAAAAATAGGGCTCCTGTAGCGGGCATTTTCTTAATTAATCCGCCCAAAAGCTCCATATTTTTTGTATGGTTTTTAAGATAAACCGCCCCTGCCCCAAAAAACAAAAGATTTTTAAATATGGAATGATTTAATATATGAAATATTGCACCGATAAATCCTAAAAATGCTACAATAGGCTGGCCGTGCATCAGCCCCAGCATGCCGACGCCGATTCCTATCCCTATTATGCCGATATTTTCAATAGAAGAATATGCAAGCATTTTTTTAATATCAGATTGTATAAGGGCATATAAAATGCCATATATGGCAGATATTACAGATATTATCAATACAAAATAAGCAATAAATTTTGATGGTGTGCCGATTAAAGATAAAATCCTTAAAATTCCATATATTCCGGTTTTTATCATAACGCCGGACATAATTGCACTAATATGGCTCGGTGCAATCGGGTGCGCATCAGGCAGCCAGTTATGAAGAGGTACAAACCCTGCCTTTATCCCGAAACCTGTGAAAAATAGCATAAATATGATATTTGCAAGCCCTGTATTTTCTTTTAAAATAGGTGCAAATGCATTGAAATCATAGCTTCCGGCCTTAATTGATAAAATTGCGAAAGGAATTATTAAAAATAATACCGAAATATGCATAAAAATAAGGTATTTTACACCGGCTTTTAAAACCTCTTTTTCTTCATTTTCAAATATAACAAGGAAAAAGGATGATAGTGACATAATTTCCCATATAACAAGGAAAAATAAAGCATTCTGGCATGTTACAACGCCAAGCATTGATAAAATAAGCATAAAAAAGAAGATGTAATGTGAAACTACACTTTTACCCTTTTGAATGTATGGTTTTAAATATCCTTTAGAATATATTAAGGCCAAAAATCCCATCATAAGGATAATTAAAATAAAAAATGCACTTAAAGAGTCAATTACAAAATTAATTTTGCCAAAAACACCGCCGGCATTAATAGTTTTTATCACAGGATACCCTGTAAGTAACGTATCTAAAATCATTCTTCTTTTTATCCAAATCGTTAATGCTTATTTAGTATATGATTATTTTATAATAAACATTAAAAAGAGGAAAAAATAATGTCAGAAAGCTTTAAAATTTATCTTGATAATGGCATTTACGATATTCAAGACGGAAAATATAAAGAGGCTGTTGAAAATATCAATAAATCGCTTGAATTAAAAAATGATTGGGAAATTCCCTATTTTTACCGTGCTGTGGCTTATCAGGCACTGGAACAGTTTGATGATGCAATGCTTGATTATACAAAAGCACTTCAATTGAATCCGAAAATGACCGATGCTTATTACAACAAAGCAAGAATCACTCTTTCAAGAAAAGATATTGAAAACCCCGATATTTATGGTGCTGTAAAGGATTTAGAAAAGGCTATAGAATTGGATGAAAATTTTATAGATGCACTTTATGCAATGGCTTGCGCCCAGAAAAAACTTGAAAATTATACAGCAGCTGTTGAATATCTGGATAAGCTTTTAAAAATTGAGCCTGATGCAGTAAATGCCAAGGCCCTCAAAAAACTCATAGAACAGAAATATATGTAATTTGTTGATACCGGCAATGTTTGTAAATTGCAGATGCAGACCCGCTGTGTTATAATTGCTGCGGGTAAGCTTCATTATTATTGTGTATTACAGGTCAAACATTGCTTAAATTTATTTGGATTGTTTTTTCTGATAAAACTTAAACTTAACACATCTTAGCTATATGACTTTTATTATATTTTAATGTACAATAAGTTTAATGTTTTGTTAGGAGGATTTAATGGCAAACGAAGAAATGAAAAAATTTACGACAGCCCAGCTGCTAAATTTTTGTTTAGGATTTTTCGGGCTTCAATTTGCCTGGCAGATGAGGATTATTCTCTCCGGCCCTGTAACTGAAGCTCTTGGCGCAAGCCCGTTAATTTTTGGTTTAATCTGGCTTGCAGGCCCTGTAACCGGTATTGTGGTTCAACCTATTATAGGAGCCCTTTCTGATGTTACACAAACCCCGTTCGGGCGCAGAGTTCCATATTTGATGGGCGGAGCAATTCTTGCTGCATTGGGCCTCTTCTTCTTACCGAGAAGCGGTGATATTGCAAGTCTTTTTGGAGAAAACGCCCCTGTGTGGCTTGGTCTTTTAATTGCGGCTGTTATGATATGGATAATTGATGCATGTGTTAATGCTGCTCAAGGCCCTTACAGAGCACTTATTCCTGATAATATTCCAAAAGAACAGCACTCTCTTGCAAATTCTTATTTAAGCTTTGCAATTGGCCTTGGTTCTGTTGTTGCCGCAGGAACTGCACCTTTTTTAAAATATGTATTTAACTATGATATGTCAATGAATGCCCAGTTTGCAATGGCGGGTGCTGCATTCTTCCTTGCAATGCTTTGGACCTGTCTTACTATCAAGGAAAGAAAAATTAAGGCGGAAACTGTAGCTGTTGCAAATGCCGAAGAACAAAAATCATTCATTCAAAATGTTCAAGAATTTTTTAAACTTTCTCCTGAAGTTGGAAAAATATGCACAATGCAGTTTTTTAGCTGGATTGGCTTAATGAGTATGATGATTTTCTTTACCCAGTATGCCGTTCACATTGTTTATGGTGTACCTGATTTATCGGCAGCGGATGCAGCCCTAAAACAGCAATATTCTATACCGATGGCTGACGGACAGTATTTTTCACAAATTTGTTTTGCAGTGTTTAATTTAATCTGCTTCCTTGTTGCAATTCCTATTGGAAAATGGGCAGAAAAAAGAGGAAATAAATTTGTACACATTATAGCCCTTGTAAGTATGGCTTTAGCCTACCTTTTAATGGCATTTTTACCAAATAAAGTATCTGTAATGAGTGCCATGGCTTTAGCGGGTATCGGCTGGGCAAGCACATTGGCCCTTCCTTTTGCAATGCTTTCAAAATATATTAAAGCAGGCACGGAAGGTTCAATCATGGGTATATTCAATATATTCATAGCAGCCCCGCAGGTGTTGGTATGTACACTTTTAGCTTGGTTTATCGATAAAGCTCAATTTATGCAGGAAGGCCTTATGAATAACCATTGGGAATATGCATTTGTAGTAGGTGCTATAATGCTTATTCTTGCTGCAGTTACTGCCTCTCTTGTTAATGAAAAACAGGCATAAAACTGTTAATTAAATTTTTTAACCCCGTCAATGTTAAAAATGACGGGGTTAATCTTTCCATTATATTATTTTAATAATTTGCGGATTTTTATTTTTTTTATCTTTTCCTTACAAAATCAATTGCTTGTTTGCCTGTAAGGTGTTCTATTTCAATTTCTACCATACAAAGAAGCTTAAATTCCCTGTCTATTTCTTTTTGAATAACATCATCACTAAACGGGCAGTACTTTTTAGTAAATGCTTGAATAACAGGCATCATTTCATTTTCTTCCATAATACGCGCCCTGCCGAATGCTACGGCACTTCTAAAATCCGTACCGAATTTTTCAGGCACAACTTCATCTTTTTCAATAACGCAAAATGAAACTTTGTTATATTTCTTGATTGCATCAATTTTATGGCCTTCTTTTGCGCAATGAAAATAAATTTTAGAATTTAAATAAATATAATTTAAAGGCACACAATAAGGATAATCATCATCCCCTAATACTGCAAGAATGCCGGTTTTGCCGGCTTGAAGAATATTGATTGTTTCATCATCGGCAAGCTGCTGATTTTTTCTTCGCATATTCCTAAACATGACCAAACCTATTTTATTTGCTGTTTGGCGGAGCAAGTACCATTACAACGTTTCTTCCCTCAAGTGCCGGTTTTTTTTCAATAAGAACGCCGCCTTCAGCTTCAATATCTGCTAAAAATTTATTTGCTAAATCAATTGCAAGCTTATTATGCTGCATTTCGCGTCCTCTAAGCATTACAACAACTTTAACCTTATTGCCCTGTGCTATGAATTTTTTGGTGCTTTTTAAACGTACTTCATAGTCATGGGTATCAATTTTATAGCGCATCTTAACTTCTTTAATATCAACGGTATGTTGTTTTTTTCGCGCTTCTTTTGCTCTTTTTTCCGTTTCGTATTTATATTTGCCCCAATCTAAAATTTTTGCAACGGGCGGAGCTTGATTTGGTGATACAACAACTAAGTCTAAATCTTTTTCTCTTGCCATCTCAAGGGCCTTTGCGGTAGATACCGTTCCATGGTTTACTCCGGCATCATCAATCAACATTACTTCTTTAGCCCTAATCTTTTCATTAACCAGTTCTTTGGCTTTCATATCATTTTTACTAATTGTCGTATCTCCTTATCTTATTTATCTTTCAGGGTAATTCTACCATAAAGTCCTTAAAATGTACATAATAATAGACTCTTATTAGTTCAAAAAGACCAGAATTTCCTTTGAACCCCGGTCTTTTCGAAAATATAATTGTTTCAAAAAACTATTTAACAAGTTCTTTGAATTTTTTACCAGCTGAAAATGCAGGAACAGTTTTAGCTGCAATTTTAATTTCTTTACCTGTTTGAGGATTGCGGCCTGTTCTTGCAGCACGTTTTCTGGCTTCAAAAGTACCAAAACCAACTAAAGTAACTTTTTTACCTTTAGCAACAGTTTTTTCAACAGTGTCTAAAAGAGCAGCTATAACTTCAGTAGTTTGTTTTTGTGATAATTTTGCTTGCGCACTAACTTCTTTTACTAATTCTTCTTTGTTCATTCCTTTGAACCCCTTTCTTTAGTTACTCCTTTATTATATCGGTTTATCCTTTATGTGCAAGGTTTTTAAACAAACTTTACATTTAAAATCCCCTATCAGCAGGGTGTTTAAAGAATGGAACGCTAAAAACCCGCTGTTTATAATGTTTTAG
>CAQTPN010000006.1:0-16552 GCA_948888345.1 uncultured bacterium
TGAAGCTAAAGGAATTTGCGGCTCTTCAAAATGATTACAACGAGGTTGGTGCTTACATTCAGGAAAAATTAGGCCTGAAAAAATTCCCCCATACTATTGAATGTTATGATATTTCTCATATTCAAGGCACAAATACCGTTGCAAGCCGTGTATTTTTTGAAAACGGGATGCCTAAAAAATCTCAATACCGCCGCTATAAACTCCGTACGGTTAAAAAAGGCGAAGTTGATGACTTCAAAAGTATGAGAGAGGTTCTGTCCCGCCGCTTTAAAAGGATTTTAAACGGAGATGACCCGGCACCTGATTTAATAATAATAGATGGCGGAAAAGGACAGCTTTCAAGTGTTTATGAAATTATGAAAGAATTTAATCTTAACATTGACCTTGTTTCGCTCGCAAAACGTGAAGAAGAGGTCTTTAAGCCAAATATTTCAAAACCGGTGATTTTTCCGATAAAATCCCCTGCTCTTCATCTTTTTCAGCGTGTAAGGGATGAGGCTCACCGCTTTGCTGTCACGTATCATAAAAAATTAAGAAGCAAAACCATGCTGGAATAAAATTTTAGTTTGCAAATAATTTTATTTTCAGGTTTTTTATAGTTGCTAAATTTTAATTAATAAAGGTCCTCTTTTATGATTTCATTTGGTGCAAAATATATAGATACTGCAGTGGCACAGAAGGTTTATCAAGACGATAAAAAAGAGCCGTATAAAGTTTCTTTTGTAGAACTTAATCCTTTGGATGAATCAGATAGGGAAGCCGTTGCAGAAGCCTCTGAACGGTGGGGACTGCCCGAATGTTCAGAGGCAATCAGCAACCGTATGCGGCTTATTTCAAAGGGACACGCGAATGACCCGGAGAATGATAAATTTTATGCAATTACTTCTCAAAAAGATAATTTTGACACACCCGAATCATCCAAAATACTTGCTGTTTGCTATACAAAAGAAAGATATGACGGTAATATAAAGCTTCCCTTTCTGCAGGTAAAGCCTGATGGTGTTGAACTCATTAAAAAGCCTTTTAAATATAATCATATCGGAACAAGTATGATGGATTCAATCAAAAAACTTGTTCAAGGAAAGACCATAAGTCTCGTCTCAATGCCTGATGCAAAGCCCTTTTATTTTGCAAACGGTTTCAAAAAAGATGAAAAATGTGGTGGCAAACTTTATTTCAAAGCTTGAAATGGTTAATTTTTGTTAAGTTTTCTTCTTGAACAGCTAAAAATTTTGCTTTTAATTTTTTTCATAAGTGTTATAATAGTAGTAATAAAATCATGATGTTGATAATATATCAAAAAAGGGACTTATAATAATGAATTTAAAACATGGATCGCTTGAAAGTGTTATTTTAAACTCTCTGTGGGAGCTTGAAAAATGCGGTATATATAAAAATTCTGTCAAAGATGTTTTTGAACATATTAATAATTCAAATTCAACAAAAAGAGCATATACTACTATTAAAACCGTTATGGACAGGCTCTATGAAAAAGAAGTTTTACTAAGAATTAAACAGGGCAAAAAATTCTACTATAGAACCGCATACTCAAGCAATGATATTATTACAACCTCTCTTCAAAAAATTGCCTCACAATATTGCGGCGGAGATATTTCAAAATTAGCTTCAATTGCTGCATCTATTGCAGGTTCTCAAGCTTCAGCCAGAGTTTAAAAGTTTTTATTAATGAATTTTTTTGAAGATATTGTTCAAAAATTAAACAGGCTTTTGTATGTTAAGCCAAAAAGGCCCGCAGGTGTTGTTTCGCCTGAAGATAAGATAAGGTTAAGAAAAGAAGTTTCAAATACTCTTTTTCTTGTTCTGTCGGGTGAAATGACCGTGCTGAAAGCACTTTTAAATTTTCCGAAAAATTCAAACGATAAAAGTATTGATGTATGTTTTCATATTTTGATGCATCTTGAAGCGGATGAAGATATCAGGAAAAAGGATAATGACTACAGGGAAGAACAGGATGAATTTATCCTGAATATAGCAGAACTCCTTCAAAATGGGGAAGATATTCCAATTAATATAATAAAAGAGTATAATGATTTTTATAAAGAAACGTTAATTTATCCTGTAATTAATAAAGAAACGATAATTTCTAGGCTTAAAAAATTTATAAATATTTAAAAATATGTTCAAATTATTAAAAATACCTATGAAAACCGGAGCACAGGCAATAATTGAAGGCCCTGTTGCCTTTATTCTCATATTTTTAATTTTTTTCTTTATATCGGAATTTGCACTGTATTTCCAAAGCATTCATGCTAATCAAACCCTGTCAGATGATATCAGTGCCAATATTTCCGCCTCCGGTACAGATGAAGATACGGGCGAAAATTTTTGTAAAGAGCCTGATAACGCCCTTTTGCACATAATTGAAGGCAGGGCAAAAAAATATATTAATAAAAATATTAAACTTGAAATTGATACTCAAACCGATGATTTATTAATTCTTAAATCAAACGGCGCGGATGATTTAACCCTAAATATACTCTGCTCTGATACGGACGGCTATATCGTAAGAAGCGAATATCTTTTCAGAGGCTTCTTTTTATTCCGCTCAGGGCAGCAGATTTCAGGAATTTCAAGCGTTCAAACCCCTAAATTTTAGCTCTTGGCCCTATGATTAATGTTAAGAAATTGTATCAAATTGTCACCTTTTTTATCATCTGATATTCTTTTAGTATAAGTTTTAAAAGGAATAAAAAAATTGCAGAGTGTCGATATAATTATACCTGTTTATAATGAAGAAAAAACTATAGAAAATATACTTGAAATTTTGGAAAATACCGATTTCTGTAATTTGGAAAAAAATCTCATAATCGTTGATGATTATTCCACTGATGCCACCAGAGAGATATTAAAAAGGTATGAGGATAAATATACCGTAATTTACAAAGAGAAAAACGGCGGAAAGGGTTCTGCCGTAAATGTCGGGTTTGAAAATGCAAAGAGTGATATTGTTATCATTCAGGATGCTGATTTGGAATACAATCCTTCGGACTATGCTTCGCTTTTAAAATTAATAATAGAAGGTGAAGCTGATGTTGTTTATGGTTCAAGATTTTTAGGCACACCGTTTAAAGATTTTATGTTTTTAAGTTATGTGGCTAATAAATTTTTAACCTTTTTAACAAATATTCTTTACGGCACCGGATTGACCGATATGGAAACCTGCTATAAGGCAATGAAAAAAGAATTTGTTAAAGATATGAATATAAAATCAAACAAATTCGACCTTGAGCCGGAAATTACCGCAAAGCTTGTTAAAAAAGGTGCTAAAATAAAAGAAGTGCCGATTAAATATAATGCAAGAAGCTATGAGGACGGTAAAAAAATCACCTATAAGGACGGGCTTATGGCAATCCGCGCTTTATTTTATTTTAGATTTTTTAATTAATTTATAATTTCTTCATATATGCTTATTTTAAAAGGTACTTTGTTGTATTATTTTTGATATGAAAAATTCCCCTGAAAATGCTAATATTAACCCCGATTTTAAACATTACACCGTGATGCTCCATGAGGCGGTGGATGCGCTCATTCCTGCGGGAGAAGTTTCGGATAAAATTTATATTGATGCCACCCTTGGAGGCGGCGGGCACAGTTCGCTTATCGCATCCCGTCTTTCAGAGTATGGAAGATTAATTTCTTTTGATGTAGATAGTGATGCAATAAAAGCTGCCGCAGAAAAATTAAAACCTTATAAAAACGTTACAATAGTAAAGGATTCTTATGTAAATATTAAAGAAAACCTTGAAAGGCTGGGGATTGAAAAAATAACAGGCGGTATAATTTTTGATTTAGGTGCTTCGTATCACCAGCTGACAAAGGCTGAGCGTGGTTTTTCTTTTACAAAGGATGCCTCTCTTGATATGCGCTTTAATATGGAACAGGAATTTAGAGCATGGGATATTGTTAATAAATACACTCAATCCGATTTAGTAAGAATTTTTTCGGAATATGGCGAAGAGCGTTTCTCTAAAAGGATTGCAAAGGCTATTGTTGAAAATCGCCCCCTTAATACAACTTTACAATTAAGTGAATTAATTGTAAATTCCACACCAAAAATTAAAAGCAAAATTCACCCTGCAACAAGGGTTTTTCAGGCTTTAAGAATTGAAGTTAATAAAGAGTTGTTAAATTTTGAAAATACATTGAACGAAGTGGTTACATTATTAGATTCAAATGCTATAATTAGTGTTATAAGTTTTCATTCATTAGAGGACAGACTTACAAAAAGGGCATTTAAGAAGTATTCGCTTGAATGCAGATGTGATAGAACAAAGCCTGTATGCGATTGCGGAGGAAAACTTATCGAAATCATCACAAAAAAGCCGATTTTAGCAAGTGATGATGAAGTGAAAACTAACCCGCCTTCAAGAAGTGCCAAATTAAGAGTGGCAAAGAGGGTATAGTTGACGGGTAACAAAGGAGAGAAAGTTTTGAGTTTGTTGACATTCAAAAACAGCAATATTCAAGATAATATGCAGGATAATTCAATGAGAAATCAAAGAACTTCCTACAGAACATCTAATATTCAAACAGGCTCCAGACTTGGTAAAAGTTCTATCCCCGGTTCCAATCCCGTTAATGGCGAGAGAATTTCCAAAAATAAAAAGCAGGAAGCCCGTGATGTTCAACAAAATCAGATTATCAGTGGTTATTTTATTAAGGAAAAATCTTACAAAGAAATGGTTATAGCAAGAGTTAATAATTTTTTATGTGTTATTCTGGCCCTCCTCGTGATGGTTTGTCTGGTCAGCTATTATTATGTTATTAACGGTGAAATTCAATTAAATCAGATAAGGAAGGAAACCCTCGCAATTAACTATGAAAATGAAGATATGCAGCATAAACTGGATATTCTTCAATCTTTTTCAAATGTTGATAAACAGGTTACAAAAACAAAAATTCTTCAAACCGCAAAGCAGGTAATGGAATTATCTGCCGCAAATCTTCCGAATGTCAAATATGAAAATAAAAATGTTTCCCCTGTTACAGGCTGGTCGATGGGCTATTAATCTTTTATAAAGGGGATGAACGGTTTTGAATAAGGATAAGTACAGAGATTTTGATAAAAGAATCGGCTGTTTGCAGTTTTGTTTCCTTGCTTTTATTGTATCTCTTCTTATTTATCTTTTTTTGGTGCAGATTTTTGACATCAGGCACTATAGAGAAAGAGCTAAAACCCAGAGGGCTTCCAAGATTTTTGTATTAAGGGGCGAAATCCTTGATAGAAACGGTTTTAAGCTTGCGGTTGATGAAACATCTTTTGATGTTTATGCACATAAAAAATACTATGATTACACCCCCGAAGAGCTTGCTGATAAACTTTACCCGTACATTGGCGGGGATAAAAATCTTCTTTTGCAAAGATTGTCTGCAAATGAAGGGGTGGCACTTATTAAAAAATCCATACCAAGAAAAGCAGCTGACGGTATCAGGGCTTTAAGGCTCAGAGAAATTTCTCTTGAAGTTAAAAACAAGCGCGCATATCCTCAAGGGAGTCTGGCATCGCATGTTTTGGGATATTATAATGCAGATGCAGATGTTGCGGCAGGAATTGAATATATTGCAAAAGGGTATCTTGAATATATTGATAAAAATATCACCCATGAAAAAACCCCTAACGGTGATTTAATCTATAATTTAACAACAAATCCCGAGGATGTTTCAGCCCCCATTAAAGGTAAAACTCTGACATTAACAATTGATTCTGCCGTTCAGCATATCTGTGAAAAATATCTGTATTCTTCAATGCAAAAAACCCATGCCATAAGGGGTGCCGTTATTGTTATGGACCCGAACAACGGTGAAATTCTGGCACTTGCAGCATATCCTTATTATGACCCGAATAATTATAATAAATATTCTCTTCTTGAAATGAAAAACTGGGCTTTAACGGATGTTTACCCCCCGGGTTCTACATTTAAAATTATAACTGTGGCATCCGCCTTTATAAATGGTAAAATCAATAAAAATACGCAAATTCTGGATACCGGTAAAATTAAAATAGGATGGTGGGAAATTCAAAACCATGATTATGTTAACGGTAAAGCTCCGGGGCTGATTGATTTAGTTTATCTTTTCCAGCATTCAAGTAACGTTGCCAGTGTGAAGGTGGCGCAAAAAATGGACGACCAGGAATTTTACGATACTCTTGAAATGTTTAATTTTGGCCAGAAAACAGGAATTGACCTTCCTGCTGAATCAGCCGGCATTCTTCCTAAACCCAAAAACTGGGATGCTGCAACCCATGGCTCAATGGGGTACGGATATGGTACATCGGTTACCGCAATTCAAATGGCGGCGGCCGTTTCCGCTATTGCAAACGGAGGCGAGTGGATTACCCCGCATGTTATAAAATATGACAAAAAAGAAGCCGAAGAAAAGATTATAAGAAGGCGGATTATGACCCCTGAAATGTCCAAAGATTTGACTGATATTCTGGTTGAATCTATAGACAGAAGCAAATCTATTGCAAGAATGAAAGATTTCAGGCTTGCTGCAAAAACCGGTACTTCAAGACGCCCCAAAGATAACGGTGTCGGCTACACAAATAAAATGTATACATCAATGGTGGGGTATCTTCCTGCATCTGACCCTAAAATTTTAATATATATTGTAATCGACAGCGCAAAAGGGGATGTTTGGGGTTCAACCGTTGCTGCACCTATTTTTAAAGATATTGCAACAGAACTTGCAAAGATTATGAATTTGACCCCCGATAGGAAAGTGCCTCTTGATATAAAGTAAAATAAATTGTGTACTTTTATCAATAATTTAACAAAAATATATTTTGGGTTTAGAATATTATTAAAATTATTTATTCATAAAGGATAAGCTAATGGAACTTGGTAAAATTATTAAAGCTATCGAACCTTCCGAGGTTTTAAATTATAAAGATGTTGATATAAAAGGGATTTCTTA
The DNA here is from genome assembly GCA_948888345.1 of uncultured bacterium. GTDB lineage: Bacteria > Cyanobacteriota > Vampirovibrionia > Gastranaerophilales > Gastranaerophilaceae > MGBC122484. Next base: position 6,940 of record CAQTPN010000006.1, read on the forward strand.
CAATTCAAAAACAATAAACAGTCATGAAATTTTTGTCTGTTTAAAAGGCGAACATGTAGACGGGCATGAATTTGCTCAGATGGCCTTTGAAAAAGGTGCAGTTGCTCTTATGGTTGAAAGACCTTTAAATATTGAAATTCCTCAGCTTGTTGTAAAATCCTGTCAGGAAAAAATAGCGGATTTGGCCTGTTGTTTTTATCATAATCCGTCATTTGAGCTAAACTTAATAGGTGTTACGGGAACAAACGGCAAAACAACCGTAACCCATCTTGTTCAAAAAATTGTTGAAGAAGACCAAAAAAGATGTGCTTTAATCGGAACTTTAGGATATAAATTATCTTCATCGGACGATTATCTTGAAGCAAAACATACAACCCCGCAGGCACCGGAATTACAAAAAACTTTATCAAAAATTTTAAAGAAAGATATATTGAATGTTGTAACCGAGGTTTCATCCCACGCGCTTGAACAATCAAGAGTCAGGGGCTGCAGATTTTCAGGTGCTGTTTTAACGAACTTAACCCAGGACCATCTTGATTTTCACATTACAATGGAGAACTATTTTAAAGCAAAGGCAAAGCTTTTTTCGGCTCTTCAAAAGGGTTCTTATGCAATTATAAACAATGATGATAAATGGGCAGACAGATTTTTGGCTGAAATTCCTGACGGGGTTAATGTTTTAACTTATGGTGTTAAGAAAAAGTCAGACCTTATGGCCGTTGATATTGAATTTACATCCCGCGGGGTTAATTTTCTTTGTATTTGCGGGGATGAAAAAGAAGAAATTAAACTTCATTTAAATGGCATGTTTAGTGTCTATAATGCGCTTGCAGCTATTGGTGTCGGTCTTTCTATGGGAATTTCCATGAAAATCTGCAAAGAGGCACTTGAGCGCACCCGTTCCGTTGCGGGCCGTTTTGAAATTGTCAATTCTGACCCTATGGTAATTGTGGATTATGCTCACACTCCTGATGGTTTGGAAAATATTCTTCGCGCTGCCCGCGAATTAACCCCTAAAAATGGTAATTTGATTTGTCTTTTTGGCTGCGGAGGAGACAGGGATGCTACAAAGCGTCCTAAAATGGGTAAAATTGCTCAGGATTTATCGGATAAGGTTGTTATAACATCTGATAATCCGCGTTCTGAAGACCCTCAGCAGATTATTACCGATATTTTATCAGGGTTAAAATTGATAAATTCAAAAACTGTCTTTGTAGAGCCAGACAGGCACCTTGCAATTGAGCTTTTATCCAAAATTACAAACAGTAATGATGTTGTGATAGTTGCAGGCAAGGGCCATGAAGATTATCAGATTTTAGCGGACAGAACCATTCACTTTGATGATAGGGAAGAGGTTCAGAAAGTTTTTTCACCTGTAAATTCTTCTAAATAAAATTTATTTGGCATATAATTACTTTACTATGATTACTTTAGAAAAAAATGAACAGGTTGATTTACCCGAAATTAAAACTCAGGAGTCTAAAAAGCCAAATTTATATTCCGGACTTGCTTTTTGTACACTTTTTGCACTTTTGTCATATTTTGTATGCAAGGCTGATTTTTTTGTTAAATATAATATCAATTCTCTGACATTTGCAATAATTACAGGCATGGTTATCGGGAATACTTTAAATAAATTTATTCCTGAAACTTTTAAAGAAGGAATAACATTTTCCGGCAAAAGAATTTTAAGATTTGCAATAATACTTTATGGTTTTAGAATAACTTTTGCTCAAATTGCCGGTGTTGGACTGTCAGGTTTTGCTGCTGATATCATAATGCTTTCATCAACTTATCTTATTGGATATTATTTAGGTACAAGGGTTTTTAAGCTTGATAAAGATTTATGTATGTTGACTGCTATAGGTTCATCTATCTGTGGTGCCGCAGCGGTTTTGGGAACGGATTCCGTACTTAAGGCAAAAGCACACAAGGTTTCTCTTGCTGTGGCAACAGTTGTATTATTTGGCACTCTGGCTATGCTTTTATATCCTTTTATATATAAATTGGGTTTTTTAAATGCGGATGCTTTTGGAATTTATATAGGTTCAACTGTTCATGAGGTAGCTCAGGTTGTGGCTGCAGGTTCTGCTGTTTCTAAACCTGTTATGGATACTGCCGTAATTGTTAAATTAACCCGTGTTATGATGCTTGTTCCTTATTTGTTTTTATTAAGTATGTATCTTGCTAAAAAATCAGGAACAAAGATGAGTAAAATTCAAATTCCATGGTTTGCAATTTTGTTTATTGTCGTCTGCGGTATTAATTCTACAGGTTTTATTCCTGAAATATTTGTTTTAAATATTGTGGAATTTGATATTTTTCTTTTGACCCTTGCAATGTTTGCACTTGGGGTTGAAACAAACTTTAAAAAAATTAAGGGTCTTGGAATTAAACCTCTTTTACTTGCGCTGATTATGTTTATATGGCTTGTTTTTGCAGGCTTTATGGTTGCAGAATTTATATCCTTATAAATTTTTTTAAAATTTGAGATTAATGATTTACATTAATTAATAGTGTAATTTAATCTATGCTTGTATTAAAATAGAATATACAGAAAGCATGCAGATAAATTTATGGTAAAATTACAGGAAAAATTAATAATTCAAGGCGGAAACCCTCTCAAGGGCGAGGTTGCAGTCGGCGGTGCAAAAAACGCTGTTTTAAAATTGATGGCAGCTGCCCTTCTTTGCGAAGATGTATCTGTTATAAGGAATGTTCCGGAATTATCTGATGTTGAAATTATGCTTGATGTTTTAAAGGAACTGGGTGCAAAGACAACATACAATAAAGATGAAAAGTTTTTAACGATTGATGCTACTAATCTAACAAGCGTTTGTGCGCCGGAAGCTTTCGTATCTAAAATGCGTGCTTCATTTGTTGTTCTGGGCCCGCTTGTGGGCAGAATGAAAGAGGCTCTTGTTGCACTCCCGGGCGGCTGCCAGATAGGTGAAAGGCGTGTTAATTTTCACATTAAAGGCCTGCAGGCTTTAGGGTGCGAATGCAGTCTTGAAAACGGATATGTTCATGCCAGAGCTTCAAAACTTATTGGAGAAAATATTTGTTTTGATATTCCATCTGTTGGTGCTACGGAAAACATTATGATGGCATCGGTTCTTGCAGAAGGCACCACAAGAATTCAAAATGCAGCCCAAGAACCTGAAATTGTTGATTTGGCTAATTTTTTAATAGCAATGGGTGCTGATATTGATGGTGCAGGTACCAGTGAAATCATCGTAAGAGGGGTAAAGCAGAGCGATTTACATGGTGTGGAATATGCTACAATTCCTGATAGAATTGAAGCGGGAACTTTTATGTCCGCAATTATTGCTTCTCGCGGCAAGGGTATAATAAGAAATGTTTATCCGAACCATTTAACAATTTTTACAGGCAAGCTTTTAGAGATGGGTGCAAAAATAAGGCTTGTTGAACCCTATGCAATGGAAATCAGCGCAGATAAAAGACTTGAAGCTATGAATTTTATAACCCAGCCGTACCCAGGGTTTCCGACAGATTTGCAAGCACTTGCTATGACGCTGTTATCAGCTGCAAACGGTGTTTCTGTTGTAACGGAAAGCCTTTATGAAAACAGATTTATGCATATTTCAGAACTCTGGAGGATGGGTGCCAATATAAGGCAGTCTAAAAACCATGCCATAATTAAAGGGGTTGAAACTCTTGTCGGTACATCCGTTCAATCAACTGACCTCAGGGCAGGTGCTGCTCTTTGTGTTGCAGCTATTATGGCAAAAGGCGAAAGTGAAATTAAAAAACTCCATCATATAGACAGAGGCTATGAAAAATTTACGCAGAAGCTTCAAGGGCTTGGCGTGAATGTTCAAAGAGTTCCTTATGATGCTAAGGATTATGAAATGCTTGACAATAATGAGGTATCTGCTTCAAAATAGAAATATAAATTTGAAAGGATATTATGGCGCACACATATAAAAGATGGTATGACCATGACCCTCTGTTAATGCAGGTTATTGATTTATTAAGGGCTTACCCTAATGAATTAAAATCCCAGGCTGAAATATTTTTAAAAAAAGTGGAAGAGCAGGTTTCAAAAGAAGCTGTGGATAGATTTTATGAAATGGTAAAACCTATGATTTTAGGTAACAGATGGTATGATTCTGACCCGATTCTTTCTAAAACGGTGGAGCTTTTAAGAGTTGTGCCGGAGGAAATTCAAAAACTTGCGGCGGATAATTTCATAAATGCGCTTAAAGAAAGCGGTGTTGCTATTGATGAAAACAGGTAAAAAATCTTTCAACAGCGTTTTTTATTCTGTTAATAAATCCTGATGTTTTAAGCCGTTCCATAACTTTTTTTGAAATATCTGTTTCTATATTATATTTTGTTTTATAAAATGAATTGTTTAATGTTCTTTTTAATTTGCTGATATTTAAAAGTGCTTCTTCGTATTCTTTTCTTTTGTTTAATGTTGCCTCAAAGTCATTTATCCTGCTTTTTTCCATTTCTCCGTCAATATAAAGCGAGATTTCTTCATACATATTCTCTCTTTCCTTTATAAGTTTTCTTTTTTTCTCTGCCTCGTTAAAAAGTTTTTTAACAACCATATATTTTTCCATACACAGTGGACAGTTTCTAAGGTGTATAGAAACCATTTCTTTACATTTTCTGTCAAGATTATCTTCCACATAATGGGTTAAAAGTTTTCCCACTATTGTACAGGTTAAATTTCCTTTTAGCATTTTTAAAAATCCTTATTTTGTTTTTGGATTACAAAGCTAGCACATATAGGGTTTAATGTATTCCTGCAATTTGCAGCGGGCGCGTGCTATACGTGATTTTACCGTTCCGATGCTTGAATTTGTTGCCTGTGCTATTTCATCATAGCTTAGCCCCTGTAATTCACGCATCACGATTGTCATTTTAAACGGTTCTTTCAATTTGTCTATTGATTTTTTTATAACTAAATCAAGTTCATCATTCAAAATGCACTCATGTGGTGTAATCGAATTATCAGGAATTTCAAGTTCTTTGTTTTTATCGTCATAATCATTTTCAAATGTGATTTTAATCGGCATTTTTTGCTTTTTTCGAAGCGAATCGTAAAATTGTCTTATGGTTATTTGATTGAGCCAGGCTCTAAAGGTTTTTGGATTTCTTAGTTTTTTAATATTTTTTGCGACTTTAAATAAAATTTCCTGCACTAAATCTGATATATCATCACATTTTGCATTCATATAATAAAGCGTTGCATAGATATTCTTTTCTTCGCGCCGAAGAAGCTCTTCAAGTGCTTCAAAATCATCATCCTGCGCTTTATTAATCAAGCTTTCTATAGTATCATTTTTGAACTTTAATTTCATAAGTTTATAAATAAACAATTTTCTCTTAATTAACCACATTCTTTGTTATATAATCACATTGGTAATTATTAAAGGCTTTTAATTTGAAAAGAATAATTGATGTAAATATAAATAGGACAACGGAAGCCTTAAGGGCACTTGAAGAAATTGCAAGGTTTTATCTTGATGATAAAAAATGCTCGGAAAAATTAAAAAATATGCGTCATTTTGTGTGTAATTTTTTTGATAAAGATTATGAAGCACTTCTAAAATCAAGAGACACCGTAAATGATGTCGGAGTTAATATTAAAAATATTACAAAGGAAAGCCGTACAGTTAATATAGAAAATATTTTTAAAAGTAACATAAAAAGACTGCAGCAATCTTTAAGGATGCTTTCTGAATATGCTTCCATGCCTGATGATTTAAGATATCAAAGCTATACAATTGAAAAAGAAATGTTTGAAGGAATAAAGATGAATATTAAAAAATACCTGCTTGATAAAAGAAGATTATACCTTGTAACAAATTCCGATGCTTTTAATTCTGATGATGAATTTTTGGATAGAATAGCCCTTGCCCTGAAAAGCGGTGTTGACATTATTCAATTAAGAGAAAAAAAACGTCCTGCTAAAGAAATTATAGAACTTGGGTATAAAATAAGAGAACTTGCAAGTAATTTTAATGCACTTTTTATTGTAAATGACAGAATTGATATTGCAAAAATTGTAAAAGCTGATGGTGTGCATCTCGGGCAGGATGATATTTCTTTATCAACTGCAAGGGAAATTCTTGGAGATGAATTTATAATAGGTATTTCAACTCATTGCCCTGATGATGCAATTAAGGCTCAAGATGGCGGAGCCGATTATATAGGAGTAGGTCCTGTATTTAAAACCCCGACTAAACCGGGAAGAATTCCTGTTGGTTTGGAATATGTTAAATGGGCTGCCCAAAATGTAAATATCCCGTTTTTTGCTATAGGCTCAATTGAACCCGATAATATAGATGATGTTATAAAGGCAGGTGCTTCAAGGGTGGCAGTTGTGCGCGCCATTATGAACAGCGAAATACCGGAAGAAAACATTAAAAAATTCTTATCAAAGCTTAACTAAAACCTTCATAATTTCATAAATTTTTTTAAGCTTAGATTTTTTATATTCTTATTTATTAATGTTTGATAATCCATAACTATTAGCTAATTTATAGTCAAATAGCTTTATGCTTGTAAATAGAATTTCAGGATTAAACAACATTGGCAATTATTGCTCAGACAGGGTAAATTTTAAGGGTGCAGACAAAGCCGAAGATAAATCTGCCGAAAACAAAAATAAAAAACTTGCTTTTGCACTTGCAGGGCTTGCTGCTGCAGGATTATCTGCAGTAATTATTGCTAAAATGCTAAAAAGCGGTAAGCAGATAAAATTATCAGATATTTCATTTAAACCTGTATTGAACGGTAAAATCCAAGAAGGTGCAAAACCTGACGGCATTGCAAGATTAAAATCCACGGGTGAAAAATTTACAGGTATGATTGAGCATACAAATTCAAAGGGCGACAAATTTAATATTACTTATGTTGACGGGCTGCTTATGAAATCGACGAAGAATATTGATGCTGCAAAAGGTACAGCAAATCTTATGAATGGAAATTTTGAAAAAATTTATAACAGAAATATACTCGGAAAATTATTAAATATTAATGTTTCAGAATATGTTTGCGACGGAAAAATTACTAAAAATGTTGTTATTCCAAATTAGGAATCGGCATTATCAAAAATGGTATTCTTTTGAAAGTTTTTTAATCTTTCTAAATAAAATTGTATTTGAAATAATGCAGGCAAAAATTATACCAAGCGCAAGCCCTGCCCAGAAGCCGTTTAATACAATATTATATCTGTATGCAATAAAACATCCTGTAGGAATGCTGATAATTAAATAAGCAAAGGCCATTGTCCACATAATCGGTTTTGTTTCTTTTAAGCCCTTAAGTGCACCGACACATGCACATTGAAGCCCGTCAAACAATAAAAAGCACAGTACTATTCCAAACACGGGAAGGCAGGTTTGAATAACTTCTGTATCTTTGGTAAAAATTCTTAAAAGTTGTCTTGGAAAAACTCCGTACATTATCATATTGGAGAGCATATATCCGATGATAATTATATATCCTGTGAGAGCGTATTTTTTAATATCTCTCATATTTCTTTCACCGTTTGCAAAGCCTACCTTTATTGCGGCAGCATTTGATATGGATAGAGGTATCATATAGGTTGTTCCTGTAAGGGTAACTATTATATTGTGACAGGCAGCATATACGGCTGAAAATTTGCCGACAAGTACTGCTGTTATATTGAACCCTAAGAACTCAAAAAACATTGCAAGAGAAATCGGCCAGCCTGTTTTTATTAAATCCTTTATGTAGCTTTTGTATTTGCTTGTTTTCCCTTTCAGGAAGGGTACACAGTAAATAAACAAAATAATTGCCATAAGCCATCTGACAATTAAACTTGCAATGGCTAACCCCTTAACTCCAAGCTCCGGAAAGCCTAAATATCCAAAAACAAGCACAATGTTTAAAAATACATTTAAAAATATTGCACCAACCACGATTAAATTTGGAAAAACCACAATTTCATAGGCTTGCAAAAATTCCTTAAAGGCTACGAATAAAAGCCCTGCAAATGTTCCCCAGCTTGAAATTTCAAGATATTCTACAACATAATAGCTGAGATTATCCGCTAAATTCATATAAGGTACAATAGGGATAATAAGTCTCACCAGTATAAAAAATAAAAAACCGATTAAAAGCGAATACATTGTAGTTACTCTAAACAGGTTTTTTGACGGGATTCTCATACCGCGGAGATTTGATACAACAGGGGAAATGCTGGCCATAAATCCTATGCCTGCGATTAAAAATGTCATAAAAATTGCGCTTGCAATACTAATGGCAGCAAGAGTGGTTGTACTGTGTCTGCCTGCGATAATTACATCGCCGACACCTATCAGCATATTGCCCACATTTCCTAAAATTATAGGTATTGATAATTCAACAAGCTGTTTTGCGTATTCTTTATATTCTTTTAATTTATTAAGTGCTATATCCATTTCGGGTATCCATTTTAAAATATCTTCTAAAACATTTTATTCGGGTTCATAATATTATTCGGGTCAAAAAGTTTTTTAATTTCTTTCATATATTTAATTGTGGTTTGATTGAGTGCCATTTCAAGATAAGGCTGCTTTTCGGAGCCTATTCCATGTTCTCCTGATAAACTTCCGCCCAAATCTATTGCTAATTTAAAAAGTTCTTTTTTAACAAGTTCAAAATTTTTCTTTTCTTCTTTATTTTCTAAATCAAGTGCAAAATTGGGGTGAATGTTGCCGTCTCCGGCATGGCCCATAATACACACCATCATATTATATTTTTTGCAAATCTCCTGTATCCCTTTAACGAGCGGTACAATTTTGCTTCTGTTAACAACGACATCTTCTGTTGCAGCATTGGGCCTGAGTTTTGTAACGCAGGCATATGCACTTCTTCTTGCTTTCCAGATATTTTCATTCTCTTCTTCGTTTTTGCTCTGGATAATTTTTACTGCACCGGATTTTTGAAGTACATTATATAATTTTTCGTTATCTTCTTTAATTTTTGCGCTTGAACCGTCTATTTCAATTAAAAGTGCCGCTTCTTTTTCTTCAATTAATCCTGTCGGGTTAAATTTTTCAATAGTTGAAAGTGTATTTCTATCCAATAAATCAAGAGTTGATGGCACAATAAGCGCATTGATAATATTATTTACACCTTTTGCGGCATCAAGAATATCATCAAAATAACAAAGCGTAACGAGTCTTTTATCGGGTTTTGGGATGAGTTTAAGGGTTATATTTGTTATTATCCCGAGAGTGCCCTCAGAGCCTGTAAAAAGCTGAGTTAGATTATATCCTGTTACATTTTTTGCAACGTTTGACCCTGTAACTAAAATTTCTCCTGATGGCAGTACAACTTCAAGATTTATTACATAATCTTTTGTTGTACCGTATTTAAAAGCTCTTGGGCCGCCTGAAGATAGTGCAGCTGCTCCGCCGACGGTTGAAACTGCTAAATTTGAAGGGTCAGGCGGGAAAAAAAGTCCTATTTTTTCAACTTCATTTTGAAGTTCCTTTACTGTTACATAAGGTTCAACCTTTGCTGTTAAATCTTCTTTATTGATTTCTATAATTTTATTCATTAATGAAAGATGAACTACAACTGATTTTTCATCAGGCTTACATCCTGATGTATGACAGGTTGC
>CAQTPN010000006.1:16562-16811 GCA_948888345.1 uncultured bacterium
ATTTGTTTATAAGCTTTACTGTTTTTTGAACATCTTCCGTACATTTGGGAAATACTACACACAAGGGCAGCTTGATATTTTCCTTTAAAGGTGCGGTATCAAAAGCGTAAGGGTATATATCCTCTCTTTTGTCCAGAATTTTTATGTTTAATTTTTTAATTTCTTCTATAAACTTTTGCATAAGAATTATTATACTTTAAACAAAATTTGCTTTAAAAATCTTTTTTAAATGAAACTTTTCAAAAATTT
>CAQTPN010000007.1 GCA_948888345.1 uncultured bacterium
TTTAAAAATTAAACAAATTAAAAACACTTTTTAAAGCTATTTTGCTTATAAAAAGTGTTTTTGTTATTATAGGCTTAAAGATTACAAAAATATTAAAGGAAATTTGCATCAATGGATTTAAAGAATGAAGAGATGAAACTTGAAGAAAAATTTTTAAAACAGGCAATTGATATTTCAAAAGGAGCAGAAGTACTTCCAAACGGAGTTGAAGAGCTTGCAAGAAAACTTCAGGAATCTTATTATTCTAAAAAACCATTGAGAGTAAAACTCGGTTTAGACCCAACGCGCCCTGATTTACACCTGGGGCATACCGTTGTAATGAGAAAATTAAAGAAATTTCAAGATTTAGGGCACAAAATTGTTTTAATTGTTGGCGGTGCAACCGCAATGGTGGGCGACCCTTCTGGAAAATCAGAAACACGCCCTGCATTATCAAAAGAACAGGTAGCTGAAAATGCTAAAACCTATTTTGAGCAGATGTCAAAGGTGGTAGATATTGAAAAAGCAGAGGTTAGAAATAATGCAGATTGGCTTCATTCTATGAGCTTTGTTGATTTCTTAAAGCTTGCTTCAGCTACTACCGTTGCAAAATTAATGACAAGAGATGATTTTGCAAAAAGATACTCTGAAGGCCGCCCTATAAGCCCTGTTGAATTCTTTTATCCTTTAATGCAAGGGTATGACAGTGTTGCTATAGATGCAGATATTGAATTCGGCGGAACAGACCAGAGATTTAACCTTTTAATGGGAAGAGATATTCAGACATTCTACGGATTAAACAAAATGCAGATTGTTATGATGACCCCTTTAATTGAAGGAACGGACGGGGTGAAGAAGATGTCCAAAACATACCCCGAGCATTGCATCTCCTTAACCGAAGAACCAAAAAATATGTACGGAAAATTAATGTCCATCCCCGATGAACTTATGGAAAAATACTTTACATTACTTACAGATATTCAATTCAATAAAGAAAATAACCCGAGAGATGAGAAAATGCGCCTTGCTTATGAAATTACAAAAATGTATAACGGCAAGGATGCGGCAGATAAGGCGCAGAATGAATTTATTAACGTTGTTCAAAATAAGGGTGTGCCTGACGATGTACCTGAGATTAAAGTAAATTCCAATAATATCTTAGATGTTTTAATGGAATTAAATTTCGTTCAAAGCAAAGGCGAAGCAAAAAGGCTTGTTACAGGCGGCGGGGTGAAATTTGAAGGCGAGAAAATAACGGATATTCAAACTAATCTTGATAAAGAAGGGGTTCTTCAAGGCGGAAAAAGAAAATATGCAAAAATTAAATTCCAGTAAAGATAAGGATAAAAAACAGCCTGTTGCCATAATTAGAGGAATAAAACGCGTCTTATCGGATATTGAAAACATAAAAGATAAGGACCCTGCAGCAACAAATGTTTTTGAAATTATACTTTTATACTCAGGTTTCCATGCACTTTTAGCCTACAGAATTGCAAACAAACTCTCAAAATGGCGCATCCCTTTCATACCAAGACTTATATCCCAGATTGCAAGATTTTTCACAGGGATAGAAATTCACCCGAAGGCAGCTATCGGAGAAAGGTTTTTTATAGACCACGGAATGGGAGTTGTAATCGGGGAAACAACAATTATCGGAGATAATGTTTTAATATATCAGGGTGTAACCCTTGGCGGAACAGGAAAAGACCACGGCAAACGCCATCCGACCATCGGAAACTTTGTTACAATAGGGGCGGGCGCAAAGGTTTTAGGAAATATTACAATCGGAGATAATTCAAATATCGGGGCAGGTTCCGTTGTGATTGATAATGTACCTGAACACTCAACAGTTGTAGGAATCCCCGGGAGAATTGTACAGCAGAGATTTTTTGTACAGGGACAGCTATTGCACAATAAAATTCCTGACCCGATTACATGTCAATTGAACCGGCTTACCTATGAAGTAAAAGAGCTGAAGGATAAACTTAATACATAATAATCCGTTCAGCTGTCTTTTAAATGTAAAATTAAAAAAATCCTCTTTTTTTTATGAAAAGAGGATAAGTTTTTTGTTTAAAGTTTTAAGGAGTTTAGTTTAAATCTGTTTTTGCCGTAATCTTTGAAAATATACAGGCTTTTAAGCACCTGCTGAATTATCTGTTGCTTTATTAAATAAGCTTTTAGCAAACAGGCATCCTGCACCTATAATAGCACCGCCGATTGCAAGCCATTTTGCATTTCCTTTTAATTTTCCTGCAAGCTGTCCTGCAGCATTTGCAAGAGTTTTACCAAAGCTTGCATTTGTACCGAGGGTGGTTTTAGCATTTTTCCAGCATTTTTTAGCACTTAAAAGGGTTGAACCTGCAAGTAACGCTCCTGCACCGCCAACAGCTGCACCTGCACCTTTTACAAAGGTATCAAAGTTTGAAACGTCTTTTCCCGTAACGTCCGCTTTAAGGTCAGCTTTACTGCTTGACTGGCAGAGGAAGATTGAAATCGGGTTAGAATTTTTAAGGCCGGAGATAAATGAAGAATCTGAGTATTTTGCAATATCGCCAAGAAGGGTGGAGTTGCAGGCGGTTGCATACTGGGTTTGTATCATGGTTTTAATATAGCTTTCATCATACCCTTGATACTGGCTTAATTCAGACATGTTATCAACAAGTTCATCAAATGCAGCCATTGCATCATCGCTTCTTCCATCCTGCAGCAAATCTTTAATTGTCTGACATTCTAAATTTAAAGATGCAGTTTGAGCACTTTGCAAATTAGAATAAGATTGCTGGGTTGTTCTTAAATTATAGCTATTTGCGATTGATGTCTTTGCATTTTCTACATAAGTGCTGTCTGATAAACCGCCGTAATAACCATATCCGCCGTAGCCTGAGGTTGTGCCTGTGATTAGCCCGAGCCCGTTCAAGGAACTGTATCCGGTAAATCCTAAACTCATATTACTAACTTCCTTCCAAAAATGTCTAACTTTAAACTAACCTTACACTTTAATAAAAACAATTTGAATTAAGAAATTGACATGTTTTAGAGGTTTTTGTTAATATTTCTTAACAAAATTTCACAAAAACCCCGAAAAACGTTAGAAGATATGTAACAAAAATGACCAAACAGCTTATATATTGTAAGATATTGTTGTATGTATACCATTTTGGTATTATTTTAGTATTAATAAAATGGAAGAATAATGTTTAATATAGAAGAGTTTTTAACAAAGGTAAATAAGACAAAAGCCTCCGATATACATTTAAAGGTGGGAAAGCAGCCGTCACTTCGGATTTCGGGGAATATTGTAAAAATTGATGAGCCCGTTATTACAAAAGAGGATTTTGAAAATATCTTAAAAACTATGCTCTACGGCGATTTAGCAGATAAAATAAAAGCCAGAAGCGACATAGATTTTACATATGAAATCCCAAATGTTTCAAGATACAGAGTAAATTACTGCAAAGAATTAGGGTATCCGAAATTAACCTTGAGAACCATTCCATATCAAATTCCAACCCTGGAAGAATTATCTTTGCCTGATTCTCTTGAAATTTTCACAGGATACAATAACGGAATTGTATTAATCACAGGAGCAACAAGCTCCGGTAAATCAACAACAATTGCTTCTTTAATTGAAATTATAAATAAAGAAAAACAAAAACATATTATAACAATTGAAGACCCTATTGAATTTTTATATACAGATAAAAAATCTTTAATCACCCAAAGGGGAGTTGGTGTTGACGTTAATTCTTTTTCAGACGGTATAAAATATGCGCTTCGCCAGGACCCTGATATAATTCTTGTAGGTGAAATAAGAGACAGAGATACCATGGAAAGTGCCTTAAATGCTGCAGAAACCGGCCATTTGGTATTCTCTACAATTCATACAAATTCAGCATCCCAAACAATAAACAGAATGCTCGGGCTTTTTGATGATTCAACAAGAGGTTTTATCAGAGACAGGTTTGCAAAAGTTTTAAGGGGCACTATTGCTCAAAAATTAATTCCGACTATTGAAAACAAAGGCAGAGGAGGACTTGTCCCCGCGCTTGAAATTATGGCAAGCACCCCTGCTATTGTTGATTATATACAAAAAAACCAGCTTGAAGACATTGAAATGCTTATTAAAAGGGGCGGGTATCAAAATATGGTATCAATGAATGCTTCCATATTCAAACTTTACAAAGGCGGCATAATAAGCAGGGAAGAGGCACTTAACGCAAGCGATGATGAGGTTGAATTAAACCAGCTTATGAGGGGAATATACCATGGAAGCCAGAACCCCGTAGATAATTTGTTATAAGAGGAGAGGATTTTAAAAATATGGCACCGTTTCCGGAATCTGAGGATATGACCGTAAAAAGGCTGAAGGTAGCATTAAGAAAGAATGACTATCAGCTTTTAAAGATGGGAACATACAAACTCCATGAAAAATTTCATACAGGACATGAATTTGAGCTTGTTGATGAATTAAGACAGATTCTTGACACTATGAAAGAAAAACAATATCCGCCCGAAATTTCAGATATATTGTGTTCTACAATTGAAGATATTTTATCTAAAAAAGCAGCGCAGGCAATTTCAAGGGAAAACCAGATACTTCCTCCTGACAGCGGAAAAAATGTTATGCCGCAAAACCTGAAAGAGGGCGGCGATGACCTCCATTCTTTAACACAAATAATTAATTCCGAAACAGGTGTACAAAAATTTGAAGAAATAAAACCAATTCAAAATACATATTACAGCGTTCCTGTTCAAAATACACAGCAAACACAGGTGCAGCCACCCGTGCAGCAGCCCCAGCCCGTACAGCAGATGCAATATGAACAGCAGTTTCAAACACAACCCCAGCCCGTTCAACAGATGCAGCAGCCACAGCCTTTACAACAAACGCAGCAGGTTCAACCTGTTCAGCAGACACAATATGAAATGCAGCAGACACAAAATCAACAGCCCGTTCAATATGAAGCCCGGCCGCAGCCCCCGATACAACAGGTTCAACAGCAGGTTCAGCCAAAAGAAGAGGATTACACCGTTAAAAATATTGCCGTTTTTTATGATGATTATAAAAACGATATAGATTTTTCAGAAGTAAAAGATTATAAAAATAACCTTAATTTTCTTTTTTCAAAAAATCAAAACGGGCAGGATTACAATATTTTAAAACAAATTTCATCATTAACTCAGGCCCTTGATACAAATACATCAGATGTTGATAAAATTATTTCAATGCTTACAACTTCAAAAGGCAAGGTATCTTTTATATCCGCTTCACAAAGCCAGAATATTTCAAAAATTTTCTATGAAAAAAGCATTGATTTTGATATTCCCTTTGTAAAAAAAGCAAAAATGCAAAATAAAGATGCCGCATTTGATTTAATTCCAATGAACGGTTCTACCAATATTTTTGTATGCTCTAACTGCAATATGAGAACTTTAAAGACAGATTTTAATACAAGAACTTTAAGCGTTCAATGCCCGCACTGCGAAGGGGCCGCATTTCCTGATATTTATGCGGTAAACTCTTACAACCCTGACTGCAATCCTGTTTTCTGGCACAGAGCCTTTGCAGCACTTGTAAAATCACAGATATGGATTCTTGTTAATCCGCCGCTGGATGAAAATAAAGAAATAATATTTGACTTTATAAAGACTGCTTATGAAGCTTCTCATCCTTCAAAAATTTATATCCTATCAAAAGAAAACGACAAAAAAGAAGTTTACAGACAAACCTTCAGGGCAGTTGATGAAAATTGCGAGATTAAATTCAATTTTCAAGACCAGGATAAATTATGCGAAGAATTTATTAACGAAGAAATTATAAGAAAAGTCTTTGCATAAAAAAATATTAAGAATTAGCAAATTTACGGAAAAACATGAATAACAATACCTTTGTGACAGATGCCATAAATATAAAGTCTTATCCTTTGAGTGAAAATGATAACATTATTGTTATGTTTTCAAAGGACAGAGGTTTAATTAAAGGGATTGCAAAGGGGGTTAAAAAACCAAAAAGCAAGCTCGGCGCAAGGATGCAATCTTTGGTGTGCAACAAATTAATGTTAAATCAGGGAAAAAACCTTGATGTCATAAGAGAAGCTCAGGCTATCAACCCTTTTAATAAATTAAGGCATGACCTTGATAAGCTCAATTATTCGATTTATGTAACAGAAATTATCGGAAATTTTTGCAGAGAGGATACCGAAGAAATTCAGGAAGTAAATAAAAATATTTATGAACTTTTCTATAAAACTCTTGAAAATATTTCAAATGCACAGGATAATACACACATTGTTCTTTCCGTTATTAAATTTCAATTAAAATTTATGAAAATGATGGGTTTCGGGCTTGAGTTATCACATTGCTTAAGGTGTTCTTCCCCGATTAATGAACACTCTTATTTTTCATACGATAACGGCGGAGTTGTATGCAGACACTGCCTTGAAGAAAGTACCTCAAACAGCGGTTATAAGATAAAAATTCATATAAAGATAAAAGAATTTTTATGCGAACTTTTGGATATAGATATTAATAAAACAACAAAATATGATGAACTTGTAAATGAAAAGGTGACAGCAAGCTGTTTTAACCTTTTAAGAAAATATATAGATAATCAAACAGGAAGGGAATGCAAGGCTTTAAAGGTTCTTGAGATGACAAAGGTGTAGATGTTATGAAAAAAAACAAAAAAGCAATTGTATTGTATTTGGCGTTATGCCTTATGGCATCAGGATTTAGCGCAAATTTAAACGCGGATGCAAAAATGACAGCTGAAGCCAGTGAATTATACGACAGAGCTGTAAAATTCGAAAATGAAGAAAGATATGAAGATGCGCTTGATTTAATTTTAAAAGCTTTAAATACATCTTATGATGATATTGTATTAATTACAAAACTCGGCGGGCTTTACGCACAGACGGGGGATTTAAATAAAGCGGCACAGGTATACACCAAAGCTATCCAATTAAATCCCGAAGATGCTTTTTTACATATAAGTATTGCAAATATTTACGAACAGCAGGGAAAATACGATGAAGCCTTTAACTCTTATTTCAGAGCAATGAATTTATCCCCGAATTACAGATATAACTATCTAAACCTTGCAACCGCAAAATACCATGGCGGATATTACGAAGAAGCTATTAAATATTACAGAATTTATCTTAATGATTATCCGAACTCTGCAAATGCAAGAAGTTCTATAGCAAGCTGCTATTTAAATTTAAAGGAATATCAAAAAGCTATAGATGAATTTGAAAAATCAAAAGAAATGGACCCTAAATCCTTTAAAGATTATCAAAATCTCGGCCTTTCATATTTAAGAAACAGAGAATATTTAAAAGCCAAAGCAACGTTTTTAAAAGCTGTTGAATTAAATCCTGAAGATTATATGGCTTACGGAAATCTTGCAATTGTACAGACATATTTAAAAGAAAACGAACAGGCACTTGAAAATTACAAACGCGCCTTTGCACTCAATCCGGAGCTTGAAAACTTAAAATTTGATTATGCAAGCCTGCTTGCTGCAACAGGCAAGACTGATGAGGCCATAAAAACCTATCAGGAATACATAAAAGCATACCCTGAAGATTCAAATGCTTATTTAAACCTTGGTATTTTATATCAAAATACAAATAACCCGAAATACGCTATAGCAGTATTGCAGGAAGGGGTTAAAAAATCCCAGAGCAACACAATGAAAAACGAACTTGCAAAAAGCTACTATCAAAACGGCGAATTTTCAAAAGCAGTAACCATATATGATTCAATGCTTCTTATTGAGCCAAATAATTTAAGGGCACTTTTTAATAAGGGGTTATCTTTAACGGGAGATAAAAAATTTGTTGAGGCAGACAGAATATTTAAAAAGGTAAATAATGCAGATATAGCTGAGCTTGAAAAATATCAAATAACAAAAAATGATATCAAAAAAAGCATTTCAGGAAATATGACAGCCCAGGCAAATATGCTTAAAAATAAAAAAGAATTTGAAAAAGCAAAAGAACTATATACAAAGGCCATTGCAGAAGATAATCAAAGCACGGAAGCATATTTAGGGCTTGCATCTGCTTATGAAAATCTTAATGATAAATCAAAATCTATTGAAGCCTATGAACAGGCTGCATCTATCGAGCCTGAAAACCCCGATATTTTAATGAAATACGGCGAAAGCCTTTCAAAAATGGACGAAGATACGGAAGCACAAAATACATTTAAGAAAATTTTAGAAAAAGACGGAGAAAATTACGAAGCAAGAATTGCCCTTGCAGACAGCTACAGTAAGGTAAAAAAATATAAAGAGGCACTTGATGAATACCTTACGGTTGAAAAAAATAACGGCACGGATGATGCCCTATGTTTAAAGATAGGAAATACATATAAATATTTAAATGAGAGCGAAAATGCTATTAAATATTACGTTAAAGCACTTGAAACCAACCCGAACAACGAAAATGCCTATTTTAACGCAGGCCTTGTCAGGTACGATATAAATGAATTCAATAAAGCAATTGAGGATTTTAAAAAAGCCATTGAACTAAAAAAGGATTTTGCCTTTGCATACTGGGCACTCGGTGCGTGTTATGAAAAACAAGAAAAGGCTGACGATGCAATTTATAATTATGAAAAATTTATAGAATTTTCTGATGATAAAGAGCTCATAAAATCCACAAAGGAAAAAATTCGCAATCTCTACAGCAGTTTGACATATTAATATGAAAAAATGGTTTGTTTTATTATTGTTAATATGTTCAACCGTATTATGCGGATGTGACAAGGAAAAAGCCGGTATTCTTTTTTCTTCGACTCCTTTTTCAAAAGAATTAGGATACAAAGAACAGAGTGTATATAAAAAAGGAGAAAAAATTTATTATCTCCTCTATAACCCGAAAGACTTTAAAACAAGGCTTTTAAAGGTTCAGGTTTTTAGAAAAGATGCTAATGCGGATGAATTTTTCGGATATGAATATCTTTATAATAAAACCGTTGAACTAAAGGATAGAAAGTTTTATACGGATTATTTTATTATAAACCGTACAGGATATTATATTTTTCAAGCCTTTGAATTTACAAACACCATAAAACCTGTAATAATAGGTATCGTAAAGGTGGAAGATTAGATGATTATTCTAAAAAACGGGCTTGAAGATTTAATTTTATACATAAAAAATAAACTGTTTTCTTCAAAATACGTTGTTAAAGGAAAATGCAGACAGTGCGGAAAATGCTGCGCCACCATACTTTTTTCCGATGAAAACGGATACATTAAAGATGAAGAAGGATTTTACCGGCTTCAAAAAAGAAACAGACGCTACAGGCATTTTATAATTAACGGCAGGGTGGAAGATAAATATAATTCATTTTACGACGGTGCTTTAATGTTTAAATGCAAGTCTTTAGGGGAGGATGGCAAATGCAAAAGGTATCATCTGCGCTCTCTTTATTGCAGAGATTACCCTTCAATAAATTCAACCTTCATTTATAACGGCGGCGAAACACTTGACGGATGCGGATATTATTTTGATACTGATAAAAAATTTAAAGAATATTTAAATTAAAGATTTTCAGGTACCTTAATTTTTCTGTACTGCATATCTCCGTTAAACATAGGGCTTTTCTTTTGAAGTTTTTCAGGGTTTTTGATTGTCATTTTATCAAAATCAATTTTGGCATTATCTGTACCTAAAAGAAACATAACGTCAAAATGGGCATTTTTCCTTATTGTATCGTAAGAAAAGGCCATTTTAACATCTTCAGGACCGATTACTGCATAAAAACTGTTTTCTGTCATTAAATCATCGTCGCTATTATCTTTAAGCGGGCTTACAACCCCTTTATAGCCCAATGAAATATATTTGCAAAGCTTTATGCTTTCATCAATATTGATTGAAGTTTTACCATAAGTGTATTCGTCAAATTTAAACGGGCTTGCACCGTGGAAACCGCCTATAGTATAGCTGATATTAGATTTCCAATTTTTAACTCTCGTTGCAATTGAAGGACCGCCGCGCACAAGAGCCGTTGTCTCGCCGGTACCGTAAACAGTAGCCATAGTCTGCCCCAGAACCCCGAAAGTTAAAGATAAATCCTGTTCTTTATTTGATATTGTAAATATATTTTTATTAAGCTGATTCTGCCATCTTAAACGCATAGTACCGTAGTTATTGCTTTCCTGATGTTCTTTATGGTAGTCGGAAGCGTAACCTGCAGTTATTCTGTGTCTAAATGTTGCATTTATATCTTTTATTTCATATTTATCATCAAAAACCAGCTGTGCTAAATGTCCGGCCCTTTTACCGCCCAGATACCATTCATTTTTGTAAGCATGACGGGCAAATTCAGCCCATAATTTATCAGTAAATTTATATTCACCATCCAAAATTAAATTTTCACTGCTTGTAGCCCAGGCTGCATCAACATTTAATCTTTTTGTTTTAAACGTAGCAAGTGCACCGACACCGAGTTCTTCATCATAAACAATTGCAGGCGCAAGTTTTAAATGTGCTCCCATCGGCAGTTTAAACATATAGCCAAGGCCTAAATACTGTCCAAAATCATTAATAGAACCTATATCAACCGGAATGTTTGCTTCAACATAGCTCAATTCCTTATCAGAGAAGAGTTCCACAGTATTTAACGTAACAATCTTCATTCTTTTATAATAAAGGTCAGAATTCTTCAAAGTAAGGCTGTCGTGGTCTTTTCCGGATTTCACTATTATCTCTTTTGTTTTGATTTTATAGGGGGAAAGTCTTTTTTTCTTTTGGTCAAATGATACTTCATCATCCATAATCAGCATACTGTCATAATTATCAAAACCTGAGGATTTAAGCTTCAAATCAAGTTTTTTTGCAAGCTCAATATCACCGTTTACGGCTTCAATTCTGTCCGTGTAAGCATAAGCTTCCGGAGCCTTCATTTTTATGAACGTTCCAAAAGAAGCTTCAACCGTATCAATCAGGGCATTTTCTTCATTGAGGTCGATTGCCATATATTCGCCCTCAAGCTTATTTCCGTCCTTAACAAGGATAACGTTATCATACAGCTTAATTACATTTAAGGTTTTATCGTAAACTGCTCTGTCTGCGGTTACCACAGTGCCGTTTGCAGATTTTATAACAACATCCCCTGTTGCTTCAAGCTCTCCGGTTTCGTCAAAATATTCAAGTTTTTTACTATCAATCGAGATATCACTCTTTTTTTCTGCCTTCATAGCAGTCTTAGAACCCTTTTCAGTTTCTTTGATGCGTTTTAAAATAATTTCATCAATAGGGTTCGGGATTCTTATCCCTTCTTTTTCAATGGTTGTTTGCAGCACAGGTTCAGAACTTTTATTTGTTTTTGGAACAACCGTATTTGCTTCAACAACTTCATAGCAAAATGCAGCACTGCCTGAAAAAGCAAACATGCCAAGGGTAACGGCAAAAAAACCTATTTTTTTTAGAGATGGCCTTATAAGATTCTTATTTATAAAAATATTAATTTTTGTATCTCCCCATGCTTTACCTTAAAATGCGGCAAATGCTTTATAAAACTTATTTTACATCAAAAAGTCTCTTTTTTTCATGCTCAAAATGCATCAATTTTATCTTGGAATATAGTTCAAAGGATTAGTTGTAGCACCGTTTCTTCTAACCTCAAAATGCAGGTGGGGGCCGGTTGAATACCCTGTTGTTCCTATGTTTGCAATAACCTGTCCCCTATATACGGAAGCACCTTTTTCCACCCTGTAGCTTGAAAGGTGGGCATAAAGCGTTGTTGTCGGCACACCGCCTACTTTACCGTGGTCTATAATTACAACCTTGCCATACCCGCCATACCAGCCTGTAAATATAACCTTGCCCGAATTTGCCGCCTTTACGTTAGCTCCATACGGAGCACCTATATCAACTCCTGAGTGGAAAATCGGTTTTTTAAATATCGGGTGGATTCTTGAACCGTACGGAGAGGTTATAGGGCCGCCAACAGGTCTTAAGAAGTTTGCAGTAGTTGTAATTGTTGTAGTTTTTGAGGTTTTGCTTACGGTTTTATTAATCATATCCTCAATCTGCTTAGACTGGCGGGCAAGCTCTCTTTCTGATTTCTCCCATGTTGCACGGTCAGTTTTTAATTTATTAATCATTTTTTCATTGCGTGAAATCGCGCTTTGAATATTCTTTTGCTGGCGGTTCATTGTTTCTATTGAAGCCTTAAGTTCATTTTTCTGGCTCTCAAGCCGTTTTGTAAGCTCCCTTATCCGCCTTGTCCTCTCTTGAGTTTTGGATATTTTCTGCCTGTCTATATCCATTACAATATTTTCAAAATAAATTCTGTCTAAAAAATCATTTATATTCTTTGCAGAAAGCAAAAATTCAACATAATTTTTTCTTTTGGTTTTAAAAATCTGGTTTATACGCTTATTTGTAGCATACTGCTGGGCTCTATAGTTTCTCATAGCGTTTTCAAGCTGTACCTGAAGAGTGTAAAGCTCCTCCTGCGCATTTTTATACTGCTGTTTATTGTAATAAAGCCCCTGTTCTGTCTGTTCAAGCTTTCTCTGGTTTCTATACAGTTTATTTGTTTCAATTTTTTCAAGCAATTTAAGTTTATGAATTTCTTTTTTAGCCTGTGCGCGCTTTTGCTCTATCTGGGTTTTAGAGGTATTTGCAGCAAAAACTGCCGTATTTTGAAAAACTAAAACTACAGCACAAAGCAGATATATTGTTAATTTTTGTATTTTTTTATTCATAAAAGTTAATAAATAATTAGTTTGCAAGAAGCGGTAAAATCATTGTCAAGCCTATCATCCAGGCAGCAACAGTGATTACAAGAATCCCCACTATTACTCTTCTGTTCTTTCTGAAAAATTCCATAGTTAAAATCTTATCCTAAATTTATCTATACTAATATATTACCCGAAAAATACAAAGCTTGCAAACAGGGGAAAAAATCTAATTATATCAGCGTTTACAGCCAATATCCTCAGAATCGGTTTTGCCGTCAAAATTGTTGTCTATCCCATCATAGCAGGAGTTTCCGCTTTCAAAACTCTCCGCCCTTGGTGTAAATTTTAAATATTTTTCATCAATAGAATTATATAATTTCAAAAAATAATTCCTGTAAAAGCTGGCTATTTCAGGGCTTTTAAAGATTAATAAATTTTCATCATTCTTTTTTATGCCTGAATTTGAAAAATTCGCACTCCCTGTTATGAAAATTTTTCCATCCACCGTCATATTTTTCTCATGCGCCTTTCCGCCCCAGTTTTCAACCTTTACAGCTATCCCGTTTGCCCTTAAAAGGCGGACTTTTTCTTTCATGGAATTTGCACCGACTGCATCATAAATAATTTTTACATCCACCCCGCGCTTTTTTGCATCTATCAGGGCATCAATAATTTCTTTATTCGTCAAATAGAAGATACTGACAAGGATTTCGTGCTCTGCCCGCGTTAAAACCGGTAAAATCCCATCTGAGAGGGTATTTCCTACCGGTGAAAAATAAATATCAAGTGTATCTTTTGAATTTACGCAGATATTTTTAGAAGTGTTATTTCCTTTCATAGCTTGGAATTTACCGCTGTACATATCATTAAATTCCTGCGTAAAAACATCTGCAGCTGCGGGATTTTTGATTAAAACCATTGTATTTGCGTTATATCCGCCGGAACCTGAGGCTGAAATATTCATTGTACCTGTAATTACGGTTTTTTTATCAAAGATAAAAAATTTATTATGCATAAAAGGGGCTCTTAAATCAGATATAACTTGAAAATTTGAAATTAATTTTGTTGTATCCCTGTAAACATAGGTATTATCAGCTTTTGAATCAACAACGCCCCTTATTAAAACTCCCCTGTTTTTAGCATTTATCAAGGCTTCCAGAATATCATCCTGCCCCTCAAAACCGTAGAGTGCAAAATCTATTGAGCTCTGCGCATGGTTAATTGTATCCAAAATAGTTCTGCAGGCAAGAGTTTTACAGGAATTTGAAGGCCTGTTAAATGCATTAGGGTTTATAAGAAAAATTGTAACGTCATTAAATGTGCGGGCTAAAGACTCTTTAAAGACAGGCGTTTTGGCGATTTTATTTTGTTCAAAGTGCCGGTTTTCCACACTTTTTTCAACTTCCGGTTTTGATTTTTTTGAACAAAAATCCCCGCAAAGTGCCGCATTCTTTTTTACTGTTTTTAAATTTTCAAAAGTTTTATACGGGTTAAATTTTCTTCCGCCTGATTTTCCTTCATAAGCAAAAGCTAGACCCTCTTCAAGAAGTGCGACGCCGAAATTTTTTCCGTCTTTTGTTAAAATTTCAGCAAAACGATAATAATATTTTGAATTATAGGGCTGAATTTCACCAATGAAGCGGATTTCCTTTCCTAAAAGATGCTCAATTGCATATTTTTTCGCCTTTTTGCCAAGATACAGGCATTCATCAGGTTCTAAATCATATCTTTTAGCGTATTCACGGGCTTTTTCGCCGTATTTTAGAGGAAAAGTATTAACATTCTTAATATGAAAAAGTTCGTCTTTGTCTTTTTTGCCGTCATTGTTTAAATCTATGTAAAATTTATCCCCTTCAACTACCTCTAAAACCTTATAATACCGCACATTATGCTGCTCAAAAATTATCAAAAGCAGGGATGTTAAAATTATTATAAAAATTGAAACCGTTCTATTCATAAAATCCCGCTATTTTTGTTCCCGCAAGGGTTTTAACCCTTAAGGCAATTATACCTCAAACAGTTAAAAAAAGGTGCCGGTTGTTACAAAGGCCGGCACCCGAAAAAGTTGTTTATTCGTAAAAAAATCAGTTATTCCATTCTATAATTACCATACCGTTTGCACCCTTGCCTCCGGTATAGGCTGCACCGTCTTTTACGGCTCCTCCGCCACCGCCGCCGCCTGTTTTTCCGGCATTTTTACCCACTCCCGTTGATGCTGCCGCATTACAGCTCCCTGCAGTCATGTTTCCTCCGCAGCCGCCAAGGCCTTCAAGAGCACTATTTAGAGGAAACATTTCTTCCGTGATGCTGCCGCCGGCCCCGCCGTAGCCGTCTATTCCGCTTTCGCCTTTCATGGAATTTGTTACTTTTTCTTCATAATTGCCGCCAAGGCCATGGGCAGTTCCTGCAGGATATCCGCCTTCTCCGCCCTTTGCTCTTACAGGCTCGCCTTCGGTGGTTTTTATAAAGCTGTCACCGCCGTCATTTCCTTTTTGCCCGAAATACCCCGAGCCGTTTGCGGAAGCAAGAACCGGTTTTGGTTCTCCGCCTTTACCCACAGTTATTTCCACTTTGCTTCCCGCAGAGACCCAGATGCTTTTCTTTGTTACAACCTGTCCGCTTGCACCTCCGCCTCCGTTTGAATTGCCCCATTCAATGTATATATAGCCATTTGCACCTCTTCCGCCTTTGCCAAATGTACCGTTATTTGAGGCTACGCCTCCACCGCCTGCACCGCCCGCACCGTAAGAATTTGAGGGAGCATCCGAACCGTTTGCAGCCGAACCAACTGCATTTCCGCCATTTAAAACAGTGCCGTCTTTTTTATAGGTTTTTCCGCCCGCACCGCCTCCGCTGCCATTTGACACAGTGTTTCCCTGCGAGCCGTTCTGGCCGCCAAGAATGCCTTCAACACCCATCCAGTTTGAATATTTTGCAATGCTGCTGAAATCCGTTGTTTTTATTCCGCCGCCAAAACCGCCGGAGCTTGATATATAGGTGTTATCGCTTTCATATTTCCCGCCTTTGCCGCCTGATACTAGGGCTACGGTGGTTCCGTTTACGGCAATGCTTGTGCTGCCGCCGTCTTTACCGTTACTTGAGGGGTTATTCTGATTTTCACCGCCGTTTCCTATATTAAAGCTTAGTTTTTGCCCCGGAGTGACTGTAATTTCACCCATCCATATCTGCCCTGCACCGCCTCCGCCGCCTGAATTATCAGGAACGTTGCGCTGGCATTTTATTGCAGGATAACTGTAGTACAGCCTTAATGCCCCGTCGAGACCAAATCCGCCATAAGCACTGCCTCCGTTACAATATTTATTTGTACCTGCTTCCGTATTGAAAATATTTGTTACAATACCTCCTCTACCTTTATTTACAGAGGCATCACCACAGATCGGAAGAGC
>CAQTPN010000008.1 GCA_948888345.1 uncultured bacterium
ACAAGCTTTTTAGGTTTATTTTAATACTTTTCGTTATGTAATTATAATGTATATTATGTAAATTAACGCAAAAAATATAAAAAAGGTATAAATTTAGCGGAAAAATATCTAACTTTCCTTAAAACGCCTTGTAACTTTTGTAGTATTTAAATATAAAACCTGCTTATTATTAATATTAAACTTTATAGCCTTTTAATAATAAATACCGTCCGGCTATTCCTGTGGAATGAATTTATATATTTTATTTAATAAACTGGGTTAAAAATAAAAAACTATGGAGAAAAAATGTATAATTCAATTCAAGAAAAACCAGTGCAGGAAAAAACAAAAATAAGAATTTTACTTGCAGATGATCATAAATTAATAAGGGTAGGGCTTAAAAGCTTGTTTACAAAATTTGAAGATATGACTGTAGTGTCTGAAGCTGAATGCGGCAAGGATGCGGTAGAAAAAATTAAGGCACAGCATCCTGATGTTGCAATTTTAGATTTAATTTTAGGCGATATAACTGGAATTGATGTTATTAAGCGTATTGCAGATGAGTCTTTGGATACAAAATTTATTATTTTAACATCACATATAAAAGATACGGATGTGACCGAATCTCTTAAGGCCGGGGTAAGTGCCTATGTTTTAAAGGATATAAACAGTGAAGCACTTGTTATGATTGTACGTACAATTAATGAAGGGGCCATGTGGATTGACCCCAAAGCGGCTGATGTATTAAGAAATGTTCAAAATTCAGGAGTATTGCCTCAAAAAACAACAAGCAGGGCGAATTTCAAAGCCAGACATTCAAATTTAACTGAAAGAGAATATGAGGTGCTAAAACTTGTAGTAGATGGAAAATCTAACCTTGAAATCGCAAAAATTCTAAATATCAGCGAGCATACATCAAAAGCGCATGTGTGCAATATAATTCAAAAATTACTTGTGGATGACAGAACTCAAGCCGCAGTGAAGGCGATAAAAGAGGGACTTGTATAAATTTTATACGTTAAATATTTATTGGATATTATCAGTACATTTCGAAAAGATTAATAATTAAATTGAGATATAAATTATTATCAATATAAATCTATTAGTAATATATTGATAAAAATAAAAATAAATCAATTGATTATTATCAATATATTTCTTTACGATATGTATTGATAATAATTTTAAATCTACTCAAAATGAATTAACAAATTTTGCAAAAAATTTAAAAACAATTATAATATTTTTAAAGGTTACAAAAAATAATGAGAGTTTTTTCTTTCATTATTTTCCGCATTTTATGCGCTTATTTACGGCGCGCATGCAGACAATTATCACGCTGTGCGGAAAAATCGGTTACAAAATCAGCACCCTTGAAAGTTGTTTATTCGTAAAATATACTGATAATGCGGCATAGAAGCATATGCCGCGCCGATTTTTGCCAAAAATACCCTATAAATAACCTTTAAAGGGGTAATTTAACAAAAATGCCCGTCAATATTGAATTTACGGGCATTTTAAGTCAAAAAGGGTGAAAGCTGTATATAACAGCCTTATGCTATTTTATTAAAGCAGGCAGCAAATTTATTATTTGCTAAATTAATTGATGAAGAGCCTTGAGAAGGAACTGCTGCCTGAGTTGTGGCCATCGGGGCTGCCGGCTGCTGAGGCTGAACCTGCATTTGCATTGGAGCGGGCGGCGGAGGCGGAGGTGTCTGTTCAATTGGTGCTTGAGGCGGGGCAGAAGGAGCTTCTTGTACGGCTTTATTTTTCTTATTGCTGTGGATAATACCTGCAGCAACTGCACCAACCGCTGCAACACCTGCAAGGGCTGCCAGCACACGTTTATCCTTCAAGCCTTCCTTAAGTCTGTTCATGATACCGGCTGTATTTTTGGTTGCATTAGCATTATCTTGTACTGCTTCACCAATTGGCTTAAATTCTATACCGCTGGTGTTTAATATTTGAGTTTTAGGATCAACTGCATTTGGCATAACCATTGTTTTAACGTAATCGATGCCGCTTGGTACTCCACTAGGACGGAGTGCACCATTGCCAAGCCAAGTAGTATCCATTTTCTTTTGATTTTCAAATATTAATTTATCAACATCAGTTCCGATATTTTGAACCTTAGCCTGCATTGCGTCAGATAATTCTTTAGCAAGAATATCTTCCTTGAGCTGAATTATCAACTCTTTGTAATCTTCTGATTCTTTTACTTTATTGGCTACAATACCGCCAAGATGTTCAGCATCTACACGCTGAGTATATTCGGTTTTGATTTTTTCAGCAATAGCGTTATATTTTTTAGCAAAGTCTATAAACAAGTTTTCATCAATTGCTGAAAATTCATTTTTAACAGATTGTTTCAAAGCTTCATCGCCATCTACAAAAGCGGTCTTTATATCATCAATAACGCTATCCATCATATCAAATTCATGGATTGTTTTATACGCATTTGCCATAGCAGCTTCTGCCGGATTTCTCGGGTCAAAATTCTTCTGGGCTAATCCTTGAGTATTTGTGGTAATCGGAGTTGAAAAATACTTGGCTCCTTCCCACTCCGTTAATTCACAGGGTGCAAATTTTGATGGCACAAGTGTAGCATCAGCAGCACTGGCAAGAGCAAGACCCGGAGTAAAACCATTAATAAATACCGCTCTTCCTTTTAAATTAGGATTTTCATTAATTTTTTTCATTGCATCTTTAATAATAGCTGTCTCTGGATGATTTGCATCAAGAGCACCACCCATAATTAAAACTGCATTTTTACCTTCTTCGGTTTTAGCAAATTGTTCAAATGCTTTAATGCTTATAGGGAAGCCTTTTTGGGTATCGCCCCTGCCCCAGTGTACAAAAAGAGGAACATCTTTACCATTTTCAAGCATTTGAGCATATTTTGGATCAATATTTCCAATTAAAGAGAATTTTCTGTCTGCACCGCCTGCAATCAAGCGAGAATCATTAATATCTCCGTTAAATCTTTTTAAAAGGTTTATTTTATTTGCCTTTTTAGTATCAAGCATGCTTTCATAACTTAAATTACCTTGAGCATCATGAGCATAAACTTTAAACGGTTCAAATGGGTCATATTTTTTGCCGCTAATACTTGTTGCGTCCACAATTCTTTGGTTAAATGCACCAAATAAGCTTGGAAACGGCAGTTCATGGGAAACAGCAGGATCGGAAAAACCATTTAATATGCCACCGGCTTTGCCTGAAGCGTATAATGCTTTCCATGGCTCATGAAGCCCCGGAGACACATTTGGATTTTTTGCCACAGCCTCAGCGTAACCATCTGAAACGGTTCGAACTGATGTTACAAAACCTTCATCCAGATAGTGCAATGGAATTAAATTTGGATTAACATTCTTTCCCGGAGTGCTCTCTAAAGTATACGGTATAAACTGTTTAAAATATTCTTCTGATTTACCTTCTTTTAAGGCTGTAAAGTAATTTTGGTCGTTCCAAACTTTGTTTATATCTTCTTTGCTTGCAAAGTCTGCAAACATATTTTGTGCAGAAGTTTCATAACAGTATCCGGGACCCATATTATGGAATATATCTGATATTTTTACACCCTTGTAATATGTATCACCATCTCTGAGAGATTTTTGCGCCATATATCCCGGAACAAAGGAGGTTTGCGCATCGGAACAAATAATGGTTTCAGGGTTAAAGCCGGCTTTTTCTAATGCAGGAAGGGTTTCAACAAAAGCTTTTGATGCTTGAGCATAGCTATCGCCCTTGAATTGATCCGTAATAGCTTTTCTGTTTGATGAATAAGCATAGCTTCCATCCGCATAAGCTTCCTTCATTCTGGCTGTGGCATCTGTATAAACCATATACATATCAAGATCTTTGCCAAAATCACCTTTTACTTTATAAAGAGTAACAGGAAAATCATCGGCTCCAAATTGCATTTGTTTTGCAGCACCGGGAATTTCTTCTAACTCCCAGTGGTCTTTGCCTTTTATATAAACAGGTTTGTTATCAATTTTTCTGACAGAAACAGAACCGGTAGGGTCACCTGTAGTTTTATCATATTCAATTTCACCATTGTAGTATGGCATAAATATGGCATTTCTTAAGCCGGGCGGGTTTTCACCTACAACAGCTTTAATCCACTCCGCCATTTCTTTATAGTCATTTGCAACAGTTGCAACGCCGCCTTTTTTCATAAATGGCGGCACTTCTGAAACAAAGTGTGCAACTTGATTTTTATTCTTTGCTCCGCCAAATGTGATACTTGCATAAGGCATCCTTGCTTTAGATGAAGATTTCATAGATGCAGCATTTATACTTTTGTTTACTGCAGCACTTTTTTGCATGGAATACCCGGGCTGGGTTTGTACGGCACTAATTCTCATATTTTTTTCCTAACAACACTACTAACAACACTAAATTTTGGTCGTCCAAATTTAATAAAACATCTGAATTTTATTTTTTGCTATTTAAATTTGTAAAATATTGTAAATTTTTATTAAATTTTGGTTAAACGATATATTTTATGCACCTTTCGGGCAATAAGGAGGCAGACCGGTTAAACCAGCCCGGCCTCTTTATGAGCTTCATAAACAGCTTGTGCCATATCATCAAGAAGTTTATAATCAGCTTCTTTTGGCTTGCCTTTAACAAGAACAGGTTCAATTACCTGAACTTTAAGACCTGATAACATTTCGCCTAATTTGCCGAACAAGTTTCCGCCCCAGCCGTAAGAGCCTATAAATGAGGCAAATTTAGCTTTTGGCTTTAAAAGATTTGCAATGTAGGCAACATTTGCTATTGCGGGGTGCGGAGAAGCCAGAACCATTGAACCGCCAAGAATAACCGTGGCTGCATCAACAAGATTCATTGCTATATCACCCAAATCGCCGTCTACAACATCAAAGCATGCTGTTTTTATACCTTTATTTTCAAGCTTTTCTTTTAAATAAAATGCCATATCTTCAACACTTTTATACATTGAAACATAAGGAATTATAACAAGATTTTTCGGGGTATCATCCGTCCAATCGGCATAAAGATTGAGAATAAATTCAGGCTTGTCATGTAATGGGCCATGACTTGGTAAAATCATTTTCGGATTAATTTCTTTAATCATGCCGACATATTTTTTACACATTGGTTTAAACGGCATCATAATTTCTGCATAGTACCTTTTTGCAGATGATACAAGGGTTTCATCGTTTTTAGAATACAGTTCTTCAAACGGAAGATGGGCACCCAGAAAATCACATGTAAAAAGGAAATTATCCTCAATCAGATGAGTAAACATAGTGTCCGGCCAATGCACCCCGGGGGCCAAAATGAATTTAAGAGTTTTATCCCCCAAAGATAAAGTATCGCTGTCTTTTACAGTTAAGAATTTATCTTCATCAATAAGAAGCATTTCCTTTATATTGTTTTTGCAAACTGCATTTGTAACAATTTTTGCATCAGGAAATTTTTCAACAAGTAATGGTAAAGTGCCTGAATGGTCCTGTTCACCGTGGTTTGCAATAATGTAATCAATATTTTTAATTCCGTTATCATCCAAATTTTTAAGATATTCTTCACTGAAGGGCGGATACATAGTATCAATTATCGCTGTTTTTTCGGTGCCTTTTATCAAATAGGAATTATAAGTTGTTCCATGCTCCAATGGAATCAATTCGTCAAAAATTACTCTATCGGCATCGTTCAAGCCGCAATAGTAAATATTTTCTTTTATTTCTTTAAATTTCATGACAAAACCTCATCAAAAATATTCCATTTGATAATTTAGCACAAAAATTTTTCTCAATGAAATTTAAGCATTTTTTACCGAAAAATCTAATACCTTGAAGGATAATCCTTAAGGGCAGAACGAATTTCCATGCTAAAAAATAAAAGCCGATAAAGGGACTCGAACCCTTGACCTACTCATTACGAATGAGCCGCTCTACCAACTGAGCTATATCGGCATACACAGGTATTATATTACAAAATTTAAAAATTGTTTAAAAAAATTTTTGATGTATAATTGTTACGCTTGATTGGAGTTTAAAATTATGATTAAACCTGAACTTGAGGAGATAAAAAAATATAAAAACGGTGAATTTAAGGTAGTACCCGTATCTTTAGAAATTTTCTCCGACATCAAAACCCCTATTGAGGTTTTAAAAATTTTAAAAAATCATGATGACCATTGTTTTTTGCTTGAAAGTGTTGAAAAAGCTGAAAACTGGGGCAGATACTCATTTTTAGGCTTCAAACCAAAGATAGAAATTACCTGCCAGAATAATTTAATAAAAGTTAAGGAGGGGGGCAAATCCCGCGAATTTGAGGCCAAAATGCCCCAAAATATCATAAATAATATTTTACAAGAATATAAAAGCCCGAAATTTGATTTTTTACCGTCCTTTACCGGCGGGCTGGTCGGCTATTTTGCCTACGATTTTATAAAATATTTTGAACCGGAATTAAATCTTGATGCAAAAGATACGGAAAATTTTAAAGATGTAGATTTAATGCTGTTTGACAGAGTTATAGCCTTTGATAACAAAAGACAGAAAATAGTTTTAATTGAAAATATTAAAACCGATAATCTTGAAGAAAATTATAAAAAAGCTGCAAAATCCCTTTCAAAACTGGCAGAATTAATTAAAACAGGCAAGCCCAAAAAAATTAAAGTCGGAAAATTAAAATCTGATTTCAGGGCACTTTTTAGCCGTGAAGAATATTGCAAAATGGTTGAAAAAGCTAAGCATTATATAAAAGAAGGGGATATTTTTCAGGTGGTGCTGTCAAATCGCTTTGAAGCTGATTTTTCGGGCGAATTATTAAATACTTACCGCATTTTAAGGACAATTAACCCTTCGCCTTATATGTTTTATTTTGGGAGTAACGATGTTGAAATTGCAGGTGCTTCGCCTGAAACCCTTGTAAAACTCAAAGACGGTAAGCTTTACACCTTTCCGCTTGCAGGCACCAGAAAACGCGGCAAGGATGAAAAGGAAGATTTAGCACTTGAAGCTGAGCTTTTATCGGATGAAAAAGAACTTGCAGAGCACAATATGCTGGTAGATTTAGGACGAAACGATATAGGACGGATTGCAAAATTCGGCACGGTAAATGTGGATAAATATATGACTGTAGAGCGGTTTTCACATGTTATGCACATTGGTTCTACAGTATCCGGCGATATTAAAGAGGATAAAAACGCTCTTGATGCAATCGGCTCAATCCTCCCTGCAGGAACACTTTCAGGGGCTCCAAAAATTCGCTCATGTGAAATTATAAATGAGCTTGAAAACAATAAAAGAGGTATATATGGCGGTGCTGTCGGATATCTTGACTTTACAGGAAATATGGATACCTGTATCGGCATCAGGCTTGCATTTAAAAAACAAGGCAAAGTGTATGTAAGAGTTGGCGCAGGGATAGTTGCCGACAGTATCCCCGAGATGGAATATAAAGAGTGCGAAAATAAATCAAAGGCTATAATGAACGCTCTGAAAGCCTCTGAGGAGGAAATATAATGGTGCGGAAAATTTTATTAATTGATAATTTTGACAGTTTTTCATACAACCTCTATCAGCTAATAGGCGGTATTTGCCCCGATATTGAAGTTATTCGTAACTCAGAAAAAACAGTTTTTGAAATCGAGAAAATGGAGCCGCGCGCCATTATTATTTCTCCCGGCCCCGGAAGACCTTCAAATGCCGGAGTTTGCATTGATGTAATAAAATATTTTAAGGGTAAAATACCGATTTTGGGGATTTGTTTGGGCCATCAGGCAATTTGCGAAGCTTTTGGCGGAAAAATTACCTACGCCAAAACAATCATGCATGGCAAAACCTCTGAAATTTCTATAGATACCGAAGCTCCGATATTTAAAGGTTTAAGTCAGCAGATAAAAGTTGCACGGTACCATTCACTTGTGGCTGAAAATGACTCTTTGCCCGAAGAATTGATAATAACCGCAAAATGCAAAGACGAAACTATAATGGGTGTAAGGCACAGTAAATATGATATTTTCGGCCTTCAATTTCACCCTGAATCAGTATTGACACCGGATGGCAAAAAAATGGCAGAAAATTTCCTGGAAATTTTAAAATGATAACAAATGCAATTTTAAAACTTATAAATGGCGAAAATCTTGAATTTGAAGAGGTTAAGTCAATTATTGAACAAATCACGGAAGGCAATGTCACAAATGTACAAATAGCCTCATTTTTAACTGCACTCAGAATTAAAGGTGAGACTGTGCAAGAGATTACAGCTGCTGCAACTGTTATGAAAAATAAATGCATCCCAATTAATACAAAAATTGCTGAAACTATTGACATAGTTGGCACCGGCGGTGATTGCTGCGGCACATTTAATATTTCTACTGCAGCTGCATTTATAGCCGCAGCTGCAGGTTCTCATGTTGCAAAGCACGGAAATCGCTCTGTATCAAGTAAATCCGGTGCAGCAGATGTTTTAGAGGCACTTGGCGCAAATATAAATTTAAAACCTGAAAATTCCCTTGAAATTTTCAACAAAACGGGAATCTGTTTTCTTTTTGCACAAAATCATCACCCTTGTATGAAATATGTGGCGGAAGTGCGCCACCAGCTTGGAATAAGGACCCTTTTTAATATTCTGGGACCACTCATAAATCCTGCAAATACTACAATGCAGTTAATTGGGGTTTATGATGAAAAAATGACCGAGCCGATTGCTCAGGTGCTTGTAAATCTTGGAATTACGGATGGGATGGTAATTCACGGGGCCGATGGGCTTGATGAAGCTACAATTACTGATATTACAAGGGTTTCGGAGATAAAAAATTCTAAAATTCAAACATATAATATAAAACCGGAAGATTTTGAGCTAAAACCGGCTTCTTTAGCAGATATTCAGGGTGGCAATCCCGAAATAAATGCAAAAATAATTTTAAATATTTTAAACGGAACTGAATATGGTCCAAAACATGATATAGCAGTACTTAATGCCGCTTTAGCCCTATATATTACTAAAAAGGCAGATTCCGTTAAAAAGGGTGTTGAGCTGGCTAAATCAGCAATTGATAAGGGTTTAGCTTTAAAAACCCTAAATGAATTTATCCGGCTTTCAAACAGCTTTGGAGGGCCAAAAGTTTGAATATACTTGAAAAAATAGCTCTTAAAACCAGAGAGAGGGTAGATGAAGCAAAAAACATTAAACCGCCAAAAACCTTGCAAAATGAAGTTTTTAAGCTTTTAGACCGGGAAAAAAGCTTAAATAAAGAGGGGTTTCGTTTTGAGAAATCAATAAAATCTTTCAATAAAACAGGCAAAATGGCTTATATTTGTGAAATCAAAAAAGCCTCACCCTCAAAAGGATTGATTGCCGAAGATTTTCCTTATCTTGAAATTGCAAAAGAATACGAAAAGGCAAGTGCTGCAGCAATTTCGGTTCTTACCGAGCCTTATTTTTTTCAGGGTTCTAACGCATATTTAAATGAAATTTCAAAAAATGTTCAAACTCCGCTTCTTAGAAAGGATTTCACGATTGATGAATATCAAATTTATGTTGCAAAGCTGATAGGCGCATCCTCAGTGCTTTTGATAGCTTCACTTTTAAAAGAAGAAGAAATTTCAAATTTTATAAAGCTGAGTGATAGATTGGGCTTGTGTTCATTGGTTGAAGCACATACCAAAGATGAGATATTGAGCGCATTAAGGGCCGGTGCAAGAATTTTAGGAGTAAATAACAGGAATTTAAAAACTTTCGAAGTTGACCTCAATACCACGCTGGAATTGAAAAAAGACGTTCCTGATGATGTTATATTCATTTCAGAGAGCGGAATTAAGACGCATAATGATATTAAAAAACTTCAAGATAAAGGGGTTAACGGTGTTTTAATCGGCGAAACGCTTATGTTGAGCAAAGATAAAGGAGAAATGCTTAAAGCTTTGAGGGGAGAAATTTAATTTTATGAATGAGATTTCAACGCTTAGAGAAAAAAACGTCAAAATCAAGATTTGCGGCCTGTTTCGAGAGGAAGATATTGATGCCGTAAATTTTAATAAGATTGATTTTGCCGGATTTATTTTTGCAGAAAGCCCGCGCAGAGTAGATTTTATGCTTGCCAAAAAATTGAAGAAAAAATTAGACAAAAATATAAAATCTGTCGGAATTTTTGTAAATGAAAAAATTGAGGAAATTTTAAAACTTTATGAGGCTGAAATCATTGATATTGCTCAATTGCATGGAAATGAGGATGAAAAATTTATTGAAAAGCTCAAAAATAACAGCAATTTAAAGATTATAAAAACTGCAAAAGTCGGAATTACAAAGGATTTTCCCGATAATGCTGATTGGATTTTATTTGACACGCCAAATAAAAATTTAATGGGCGGTACCGGTGAAACCTTTGACTGGAGCTTAATACCAAATCTCAATAAGCCTGTATTCCTTGCAGGAGGCTTAAATTATAATAATATCAGAGAAGCCATAAGGACGGTTCACCCCTTTGCGGTTGATATTAATAGTGGGGTAGAAACCAACAGGCGCAAGGATTTCCAGAAAATTACAGATATAGTAAATTTAATAAGAGGACTAAAAAATGACCAATAAAGGCAGATACGGAATTTTTGGAGGGCAATATATCCCAGAAACCCTTATGAATGAAGTAATACAGCTTGAGGCTGCTTATGAAAAATATAAAGTTGATATAAATTTTAATAAAGAGTTGAATTTTCTTCTTGAAAAATATGCCGGACGCCCTTCTTTATTGTATTTTGCAAAAAATATGACTGAAAACCTTGGCGGGGCAAGAATTTACCTGAAACGTGAAGATTTAAATCACACCGGTTCACACAAAATTAACAACGTGCTGGGGCAAGTGCTGCTTGCAAAATATATGGGCAAAACCCGTGTTATAGCTGAAACAGGGGCCGGTCAGCACGGGGTTGCAACTGCAACTGCTGCAGCACTTTTAGGACTTGAATGTGAAATTTTTATGGGCAAAGAAGACACTGAGCGTCAGTGCTTAAATGTATACAGGATGGAGCTTTTGGGTGCCAAAGTGCACGCAGTTACAAGCGGGACAATGACTTTAAAGGATGCTGTTAATGAAACTATGCGCGAATGGGCAACAAGAACCCATGATACACTCTATGTGCTGGGTTCAGTTATGGGGCCGCACCCTTTTCCAATGATTGTGCGGGATTTCCAGAGTATTATAAGCAAAGAAGCCAGAGAACAAATTTTAGAATACGAAGGAAAACTTCCAAAAGCAGTGATAGCCTGCGTTGGCGGCGGAAGTAATGCAATGGGTGCTTTTTATAATTTCATAAACGATAAAGAGGTTCGCCTTATAGGCGCAGAAGCAGCGGGTAAGGGCGTTGATACCGAATTACATGCTGCAAGCATGACAAAAGGCAGGCTTGGAATTTTTCATGGCATGAAATCATATTTCTGCCAGGATGAATGCGGGCAGATTGCACCCGTGTACTCGATTTCAGCCGGTTTAGACTATCCCGGAGTAGGCCCTGAGCACGCTTATTTAAAAGATACAGGACGTGCCGAATATGTTCCAATTACCGATGAGGAAGCTGTTTGCGCCTTTGAATATCTTTCAAAAACAGAAGGTATAATTCCTGCAATTGAAAGTGCGCATGCTGTTGCGCATGCAATAAAAATTGCAGGGCAATTTGATAAAAATGATAATATTATAATATGCCTATCAGGCAGAGGAGACAAGGATGTTGCTGCTATGGCAAGATATAGAGGAAAGGCAATAAGTGATTAAAATGGAAAATAGAATTCAAAATGCATTTAATAATAAAAAGGCCTTTATAGCCTTTATTTCAGCGGGTGACCCGGATTTAGAGAGCACAGAAAAATTTATTCTGACACTTGAAAAGGCCGGTGCAGATTTGATTGAGCTTGGAATCCCCTTCTCTGACCCGATTGCGGATGGTATTGTGATACAAAAAGCCAATTTAAGAGCTCTTGCAGGCGGGGTTACAATTGACAAAATATTTAACATGGTCAAAAATGTTAGACCCAAAACTCAAGTGCCGCTTGTATTTTTAACCTATATGAATCCTGTTTTTAATTTCGGGTATGATGAATTTTTCAAAAAATGCAGCGAATGCGGAATTGACGGAGTAATAATACCGGATTTACCATTTGAAGAGCAGCCTGAAATTCTGATATACTCTGAAAAATACGGAATTGATGTAATTTCTTTCATTGCTCCCACATCTAAAGACAGAATTGAAAAAATCGCCAAAAACGCCAGAGGCTTTATTTATGCAGCATCTTCAATGGGTGTGACGGGGGTGCGCGCCAAAATTACAACAGATTTAAAATCCATGATAGATACCGCAAAAAAAGTGTCTAAAACACCCTGTGCAGTTGGCTTTGGGATAAATACACGCGAACAGGTAAAAGAAATTGAAAAAATCGCGGACGGTTCAATTGTAGGCAGTGCAATTGTAAAGATTATTGAAGAATACGGCAAAGATGCCGCCCCGCATATTGAAAAATACGTAAAATCAATAAGGGCCTAGTCTTTAGGAATTTAACCATAGGACAGCAGCCCAAAAAAGCAAGCTATTGCAGACTAAAATTTAAAATCCCGTTCGCCATTGCGGATTTTTACAAGATTTTCTTCAACTTTTGCACGCACAGCGGGGTCTTTGATTTTTGCAATTTCATCAGGTAAAAGTCTTTCTCCAACTGCTTTTGTGGTATCTGAAGCATAATCTTCAAGATATTCTTTCAGGGTCATTACAGCGTTTGGCTGGCAGAAATTATGAATCTGCTGGCTTTTGCAAATCTCCATAAAGCGGTCTCCCGTGCGGCCTTGACGGTAACAAGAAGTGCAGAAGCTGGGCAAATAGCCCAATTCCATAAGCCACCTTATAACATCATCCAGCGGGCGTCTGTCCGAAACATCAAACTGGGCGGAATTTTCATCTTCGGGCGCAGGATTAAAATATCCGCCGACACTTGTTTTTGAACCGCCGCTAATCTGCGAAACGCCTAATTTTAAAAGTCTTTCTCTGCATTCGGCCGATTCTCTTGTGGAGATTATCATTCCCGTATAGGGAACAGCAATTCTGATGCAGGCGGTAATTTTTGCAAAAGTATCATCATCAATACCATTGTCAAATGCAGACGGGTCAATATCATCCGCCTTTTTAATTCTCGGAACGCTGATTGCATGCGGGCCTACGCCGTATACCGCTTCAAGATGTTCGGCATGCATCAAAAGGGCTGAAAATTCATAACGGTAAAGCTCCAGGCCAAATAAAACCCCGAGGCTTACATCATCAATTCCGGCCTCCATGGCTCTGTCCATGGCTTCTGTATGGTATTTATAATTGTGTTTCGGGCCGGTCGGGTGTAATTTTTCATAGGTTTCCTTATTGTAGGTTTCCTGAAATAGTATATATGTGCCAATTCCAGCCTCATGGAGTTTTTTATAATTTTCAACGGTGGTTGCTGCTATATTTACGTTTACGCGGCGGATTGAGCCATTTTTATGCTTTACACTGTAAATTGTCTTAATTGAGTCTAAAATGTACTCTATGGGGTTGTTTACAGGGTCCTCGCCGGCTTCAATCGCAATACGCTTATGACCCATATCCTGCAGGGCTTCGGTTTCACGGCGGATTTGCTCTTGAGTAAGCTTTACACGCGGAATATGCTTGTTTATATGGTGATAAGGGCAGTAAACACAGCCATTTACACAATAATTGGAAAGGTAAAGGGGTGCAAAAAGCACAATGCGGTTGCCATAATATTCCTGCTTGATTTCACGGGCGAGTGCGAAAATTTCTTCCACTTTTTCAGGAATGTTACAATCCAGCAAAACTGCCGCTTCTCGGTGCGTGAGGCCTTTTTTGAGGCGGGCCTTTTGTAAAATTTTGTTAACAACACTTAAATTATCTTTATTTTTTTCAGCATAGTCAAGAGTGGCTAAAACCTCGTCATGGCAAATAAATTCCTCAGCATTCTT
This sequence comes from uncultured bacterium, assembly GCA_948888345.1. GTDB lineage: Bacteria > Cyanobacteriota > Vampirovibrionia > Gastranaerophilales > Gastranaerophilaceae > MGBC122484. The sequence goes on from CAQTPN010000008.1 coordinate 13,946, forward strand.
TGATTTTGGATTGTACATGGGTATTTTCTCCTCAAACCTATAATACCCCTTTAAAAATAAAAGTAAATAGAATGGGATGCTGAAACTGCAAAGGGAACCGCAGAGTTTTAACGATACGTGTGAGCCTGTACGCAGGGCGAAAGTTCAGCATGACGGTAATATTGTTCAGCAGAGCGGAGCGGGGGTTTATGAGGCGAGTTTGTCTATAAGGTTATAATACCAGGCCATTTTGCCGTTTTTATGATTTTCCTGATATTGAACAAGCTGCTCTTTATTCATTTTTTTGGTCGGCATAGCGGTTAAAACACGGGAGGCCATATC
>CAQTPN010000009.1 GCA_948888345.1 uncultured bacterium
TTTTGTATAGAGTTTTTTTGATAATGTGTCTTTTTTTGTTTCTTTTGTATCATCGTCCGCTTTTTTAATCTGAATATCTTTGTAATCAAGATTTAAAATTTTAGTTGTTTTGTTTAATGTGGTGACGTTTTGAATTAAAATTTCTTCCCTTATAAGTACATCTAAAGCAAGGCGGGCGGTATTCTGCGATGTATCAATTTCATTTGCAATAATCCTTGCCGATGGCAGAATATCTCCTTTTTTAAGCTTCTGCTCAATTATATATTTTTTAATTTTAAATACTGCACTGTCTTTTTTGGAAACAGATTTTTCCGATAATTCGGCTTCGTTCTGCGCATTCTTATCCGCAATCATTGTGCCTACGCATTGTCTTGATTTAAAATATCCTAAATCTTCCGCATAGCGGACGGCATTTTGCATGGTGCCCGTGCTTACGTTATGGTATTTTGCAAAGTCTTTTTTAGACGGGATTATATCTCCGAAATTAAAAAGATTTTTATTTAAACCGTCTTCTACCCAGAAAATAAGCCAGTTTAAAAGAATACGGTCTTTGGGCAGATTGTTAACCATACCGCTTTTAAAATCTGCAGGGGGGATATGAATTTCTGTAATTTCTATCTTTTTCATAATTGTTTTTTTAATTATACAATACTTAAAACCTGAAAATAAATAATTTTTCTTAAGGAATTTTTAACAAAAGATTTTATTTTTAAGGTTTATACTGATAGAATAGGTTTAAGAAAATTTGTATCGGTAGCGTATTTTATGAAAATTGGCGGTAACATTCATACAGCCCCTGTTTTTTATAATACTTTCGGATTTTTAAAAAAATCCAAAAGCAAAAATACTGATGCAAATGCACAGCAGGGCGGGATATATGTTAAGCCGATAGAACGGACAAAAAAGCAAGAAGATACTATTGCGCGGGCTTTAGGTGAACTTCAAAATGTTAAATTTTCCGCAAATGATATTCTTTATATGAAAAATTTGGGGGTAAATATGCCCTTTAGCAGCGGTCTTGAAGCAGTTAATTATTTAAACAGCAGGAATATTGATATAAAATATGCCGAATTTTCAAATAAAAATGTCCATGCCTGTCTTGATACGACGGATAAAATTCCTGTAGTTTTAATAAATTCAGATTATAAAGATTTGGCCACTTTTCCCGATATACTGGCCATTTCGGAGGCTATGCTGCATGAGGCAGGGCATGCAAAAGATGATGATTCAATAAATTCAATTCAGGAAGAAATTGACTGCCTTGCATTGAATGTTCTTGCGCATCAGTATTATAAAAAAAGCTATCCTGACGTATTTAACAATCAAAATTCCCCGCTTTATTATGAAGGAGTGAGCCTTTATGACAGATTATTTTTTGAATTTGACCCTGATAAAAAGGGGTTAAAGAAAAGAGTTTCTGAAAAATACGGATTTTTAGATATTTCATCTCCAAACCATGCCGCTTCTTCTATAGCAAAAGAAATTAAAAAAATGTCTCAGGAAGTAAATACATAAAATTGTTACAAAAATTTACAAAAAAACTTGACTTTTCGGGCTTTTTTGGTCAAAAAAATATTTTTACAATGTTTATAAAAGCAAACATATATGATATAATAAGTTTATGTTGTTAGTTAAAAGTGTGCATGTGCGTTAAAAATCGGGAGGTGTAAGCATGACGACTCTAGTTGAAAAGCTCAAAGTAAAATCACCCATCAAATCAAAGTTTGAAGATGAATTTCAAACCTACCTTAAGGCCCAATGTTTAAAAACTACATTCAACGGAATTGAACTTGAAACGTTCAGCTGGTACAAAAAAATGTTAGGTTTAATGTAGACAAAAAGATTTTAGTTTAATTCAGCAAAGGCAGGAATTTCCTGCCTCTTTTTGTGTTTATTAATAATTTTCAGGCGTTTTATATTTCAGGTGTATAATTTAATTATGAAATACTGTCCTGAATGCGGAAATAAATTAATTTTAAAAGAATCTTTCAACTGCGGCATAAGTGACGGGATGATACCATTTTGTACAAAATGCAATAAATTTCATTTCCCGATGTTTAATACCGCAGTAAGCAGTGTTATATACAATAGAGACTATTCAAAAACTCTTCTTGTGCAGCAATACGGAAGGGGGTTAAACATACTTGTTGCAGGATATGTAAATAAAGGCGAGAATTTAGAAGAGGCCTTATATCGTGAAATTAAAGAGGAAACGGGGCTTTCTGTGTTATCATATAAGTTTAATGCAAGCAAATATTATGAAAAATCAAATAGTTTAATTTGTAACTTTATAGTGAGAGCAGAAGATGAAAATCTGCACCCCAACAGTGAAATAGATTTTGCAAAATGGTATACACTAAATGAAGCGCGGGCTGAAATTTATAAAGGAAGCCTTGCGGAAGAATTTTTTCTAAAATCTTTAGAGAAAATCCCATCATTTAATAAAAACGCTTCCTAATTTATTTCATAATCTCCATAACCTCTTCAAGCGGTTTTTTCGGAGCTCTGTTCGGATTATCCGCATACGGTTTTCCTATCGTTAAAATTGTTACAATTTTATCTTCTTCTTTTAAATTTAAAAGATTCTTAAATTCTTCATACGCTAAAATAGGGGCTACCATCCAGCAGCTTGAAAGTCCTAAGGCATGAGCTGATAATGCCATATTTTCAATCGCTCCGCCCATGCTTAAAAGATATGAATCAGGGCGCATATTTGAAATTTCATCCTGCGAATATCCGGCCATCTCTAAAACTCCGCCCATAAATGACGGTGCCTTTGTTTCAACACAAACTATAACAACAGGGGCTGTTTCAAAGAAGATTGAATGCGCTTTATAGCTTGAAACCTGCTTTGCTGTTGCTTCATCAAGTTTTGATGTTATTTCATCGTATTTATTTAACACTGCTTCAACCATTTTATGTTTAATATCTTTATTGAAAACTGCAATAAATTTCCAATTTTGGGTATTCATAGCAGCAGGAGCCAGACGGGCAGAATTTATTATTCTTTTGATTTCATCATCTGTCGGTACATAATCTGAATACTTTCTGATAGTTTTTCTTGTATCAACACATTCAAATATTTCCATAAAAAACTCCTTATAGTAGAATAAACATATGAATAATTATAAAATAATAATTCTGATTGTAGCTTTTTTTCTTTGCTTTGTAAATTGCACCGCCATAAAAACATATGCGGCTGAAAACTTTAAATATAACGTGTATACGCCTGAAACCTTCAGGAGCCTTAAAGATTTAAGCACACCAAAGGTGCAAAGCGAGCCTGCAGATGATACCCCAAAATTTGAGGACGGTTCATCAATTTTATTTATTGTAGATTTTTCAAATTCAATGAATGATAAGATGGGTCAAAAAACTAAAATGCAGGTGGCTGTTGATACTTTAACCGTTATTCTGCCTAAAATTCCGCCATCTATAAAAACAGCATTAAGGGTATACGGATATAAAGCAGGGTTTACCTACCTTCAAGGATGTATGGCATCAAAAATGGCTGTTCCTTTTGCATCCCAAAATGCCGATAATATTTTAGGGGCACTGTATGCAACAAAAGCTGTCGGGTGGACTCCTATAACTTATTCTTTGAAACAGGCCGTAAATGTTGATTTTGCCGGAGTTAAGGGTAAAAAACACATCGTTTTATTAACAGATGGCGGGGAAAATTGTGATGAGAGCCCCTGTACATACGCCATTGAACTTATGAAAACGCGTGATGATATTTCAATTGATGTTATAGCCTTTGATATCAACGATTTTGAAGCTAATGACCAATTAAGATGTGCAGCGGTTGCAACAAGGGGCAAATTTTATTCCGCAAATACACCTTACCAGCTCCTTGATAGCCTGTTTGAAAGCTTAAATATAGATAAAAATGTAAAAGGTACTATCAAAATTGATGAAAACTAAGGAAAATAGAAATTTGGAATTAATGAAATTATCTGAGAGCCTTGAAGACTATCTTGAAGCTATCTATAATGAAGTTATAAAGAAGGGCGAGGCTAAAGTTACAGATATTTCAAATATATTAAATGTCAAAAAGGCTTCTGTAACAGGGGCACTAATCAGCCTTAAAAACAAGGGGCTTATCAATTATGAACCTTATTCAAGCATAACACTTACAAAATTAGGTGAAAAGCATGCTGTTGAAATTATTGAACGGCATACTGTAATGTGTGAATTTTTAGAAAATATTTTAAATCTGCAAAAGGAAGAGGCTATTGAAAACGCTTGCAAAATGGAACATATAATGAGCGAAACAATGTTTTGCAGAATGACAAAGTTTTCCCTTTTTATACAGGATTTATGCAAAAAAGAGCCTGAAATTAAAGAACAAATCCAAAAACTTTATGAATAAAATATTTAAAATCGTCACCCTGAACTCGTTTCGGGGTCTTACTGATGTAAGCTTGTATATAAATCCCAAATTTATCTGCCGAGTTTTCTTAAAATATTTTCAAGTCTGGTGTAGGCTTCATCAAGGACACTGATGGCTTTTGCATAATAGGAGGGGGCTATGTCATCATTTTCTGAAACTTTTATTAATAAATCCAGTGCAACTCTTGTATCTATGGCGTAGTCTTGAATTGTGTTATTTGTTTCCTTATCGCACACTTTAATTTTTCTCCTTATATTTACAGTAGAATTAGTCAGGTATAATTTAGTATATACCTTTACTAAGATTTTGTCTAGTAAATATAATAGTAAAGGTAAATGTATGGAAAGAAAATTGTTCAGGTCTGGCGGAGGTTGGGCATTATTTATTAATTCAACAATTTTAAAACTTATGAAAGTTAATCCTGAAACAGACACCGTGGAATATATAATGGAAAATGATACTTTAAAAATCAAAAAAGCCGCTTCCTCAGCCAATTCCGGCACAGCAAAAGCAGCAAAAAAATCCCCTGCCAAAAAAGCAGAAGGGAAATAAGTCTGTTAAACGCTTTAACTCTGCATTAAATCATCATAGTTAATATGATGTTCTCTTGCATAGTCGATAAATTGCACCTCTTTTTCGTTAATTTTTTTGCAAGATGCCATGGTTTTGTAACTTTTTCAAGATGCAATAACCTTACCTTATTGTTAGGGTTGACAAACTTTTTCTTTTGGTATAAAAATATCTTATTGTTAGTCGAAGCTAACAAGGCGCAAATGGCGTCATTATTGTAATGCAGTAAAATATCAGAAGGAAAATTAATGAACATACACGCTGCAGGAAAATTTTTAGACCAGCCTGTTTTAATTTCAAAACTTAAAAGACAAACCCCGAAAATCTTAACAGGGGCAGCTATTGCTTACGGGACATATGACACAATGAAAGCACCGAAAGAAGAGCGGAAAAACAGAGGGATTAAAAATGCAATAGTTCTTGGTAGTGCAGCTATAACTTCTCTTGTAAGTGCTTTTGGATTAAAGGCCGGTAAAAAGCAGATATTTCAAGGCCTTGTAAACGTTAAAGAACCTGAAAATATTATAATGAATAACGTTTTTGCAGTTGATAAATTTTTAAAGAACAATCCGGTTGATGATAAAGCAAAAAATGCACTGAATAATGCAAAAATCGGAGCCTTGAGTTTTAAAGATACAAAAGAAGTTTTAAAGCTTGAAAACGAAAGATATAAAGGAAAAGAGGAACTTTTTGACACGCTTTTTTCTAAAAAAGAGGATTTATCTGCAAAGGAAATTTTTAAGGAAACGGGACGGCTTTCAATCTTAGGCCTCATGCCTGTAGCGGGCGGGGTTTTAGGAGGAATAGCCGCGGATAAAATTACGGGGGATGAAAATCCAAAATCCACATCAAATAAAATAAAAGAGGGGGCTTATCAATTTCTTGCAAATATTTTTATGTGTAATGTAGGTGCTGCAGGAGCTCTATTTACGGCAGAACGGCTTCAAAAAGCGGGTAAAATCAAGGCTTTATCCCCGATGGGAAAACTGGGCGTTATTATGGGCGGAATTTTTGTGACAGGTATTATGGGCGGAAGCTATGTTGCAAACTGGATAGGAAAACACGTTCTGGACCCCGTTTTTAACGGTAAGAAGCCCGAAAAAACAGGGCCTGAAAGAAATTTCAAAGGAAAAAAGGATTTATATGAAGAAAGAAGGCCTGAATTATTGGATATAGCTCTGCATACTGATGATATAGCAACAGCAGGCGTGCTCTCAGGGTTTAAATGGATAGAGCCCATGCTTCCTTTAATGTACACAATTTCAGGCTACAGAGCAGGCATGGGCTACCGCAACGGAATAACTGATTCTTCATCCAATATTCATTAATTTCTATTTATAAATTCATAAATATTAGAATTCTACTTTCGGGGGCTGTTTTTCGGTTTCGGTGATTTCAAAGTATTCTCTCTGTTTAACCCCTGAAATTGCAGCTACAATGGCCGTTGGGAAAGTTCTAATTAATGAATTTATTGATTTAACACTTTCATTATAATCTCTTCTGGCTATAGCAATACGGTTTTCCGTACCTGCAAGTTCATCTTGAAGTGCTATAAATGATTTATCCGCTTTTAATTCAGGATAATTTTCAGCTATCGCTAAAAGCCTTGAAAGAGCACTGTTTAATTCGCCTGTATTTTGCTGAACAGCTTTCACATCTTTAGAATTTATGGAGCCTGACAGTTTTGCTCTTGCATCAGCAATATTTGTAAATACTTCTTTTTCGTGCCCTGCATAGCCTTTAACCGTATTTACAAAATTAGGGATTAAATCATTTCTGCGTTTGAGCTGATTTTCAACCTGAGCCCAGTTTGCACTAACGTTTTCATCCATTACCTGTAATTTGTTAAATGTGCCTGCAAAAAATGCACCAAAAGCAATAACTATCGCTAGAATTGCTAAAATTAACGTGTTTTTCATAATTATTCTCCTATTTAATTTACAAATTTGCTTACCATCCTCTTGAAGCACCTCCGCCGCCAAAGCCGCCGCCTCCGCCAAATCTTATCCCGGAACCTCTGCCTCCGCCAAAACCTCCTGAAGGGCCGAAAAATATTCCGCCTCCGCCTCCTCTGTTTAAAAGTATAAAAAGCATTATAATGATTATTATAAATAAAACATCCGCATCATTGTTATTTTCGGGCTGCTGCGGTTTTTCAAAAGAAAGTTTAACGCCATATTCTTCTGCTATACTATATGCAAGAGCGGCAGTTCCCTGCATAATTCCCGTTTCATAGGCATTTTCTTTAAAATACGGAATCATATAATCATCCAGAATTCTCCCTGCTTTTGAATCATTTATTATGCCTTCAAGCCCATAGCCTATTTCAATCCTTGCTTTTCTGTCATTTGGAACTATAAGTACAAGAGCACCATTGTTCAATTTTTTATCCCCGAGTTTATATTTTCTTGCTATTTCAAGAGAAACGTCTTCAACAGGATATCCTTCAAGCGAATTTAAGGTTACAACCGCAACATCAGCTTTTGTTTTTGTCTGCAATTCAAGCAGCATCTGATTAAGAATGATTTCATTGCGCGGGGTGATAACGTTTGCATTATCGGCAATAAACCCGTTAAAATTTAAGGCTTCAAGACAAAATACCTGTATACCCGTCAATAAAAATAAAAGGCCCAAAACCAAAAATCTTTTAATCATAGCTTTTATAATACCAGCTAAGTTTTTAAATATGCAATTGCTCTCTTGACTTTAGCTTTATAAATCTATACGATAACGATTATGAAAGAGATTTTTGTAGTTTCACCGATAAAGCATCCTGAAGATATTTTAAACTTTACAAAAAAGGTTAAATGCAGAGAATTTTATGTTTATCATCACCGTTTTATGAAACATATAACGGGCGGAAAAAATATTAAAGCAGGCTCTAAGGGCACTTTTGAATATATACAGGAATACATTGATGCTGCAAAAAAGACGGGTTCAAAAATTTATGTAAATTTTAAACATACAATAACCGAAGAAGATGTTACCGTCACGAAAAAATTTATAGAATTTTTAACAACAACAGAAATTGACGGGATTTTTGTAAATTCTTACGGGATTTTAGAAATTATAAAAACAATGGATTTACCCTTTAAGGTAATAATTGATTCTTATTTTGATATCCATAATCTTTCAGGGGTGGAATTTATGGAGATGTTCCATAAAATTGACGGGCTTATTATTACAGAAGAAGTTTATTTAAAAAATATTGAAAAGATAAAAAAGTATGCCAAAATTCCACTTTCTGTGGATTCGGATAATCTGCCGTATTTTGCAGATGACCTTATAAAATCAAAGGCTATAAGTGCTGTGGTTATTAAGGGAAAATTTAACACAAGCGATGAAATTTTAAACGGGATTAAGCTTATAGAAAAGATTTTAGATAAACCAAAAATGTTTAAAGAACAAAAACTGCCATTTAAGCACGTAAGAAAAAGTTTTTATAAGACAAGTCATTATTCAGGTGAAATTCTTTCTGCAACGGGAGAAGATTTTAAATTTGCAAATTATATACAAAAATATGATTGGAAAATTAAATGTAAAAGACTTTCAAAAGATACAGATTATTCCGATTTAAAGCTGCCGAAATTAAATTTAAGACTTTCAAGCCTTGAGCAATTCCGGGAGCTTAAAAAATTTATTAAAGCAATGGGCTTTAACCCTGTTAATTCTATTGAATACGGCGAAGTAGCCTCAACGGTTGACCTTGCAGCACATCCTTTTGAAGAATTAATAAATAAGGCAAGAAATTTTTGTGCTGAATATAATATGGATTTAAATATCTCAACCCCGAGAATTCTTATAGAAAGAGATTTTGAAAGGGTTTATGAAACAGTAAAGATGCTGTGTGCAATGGAACCGAAGCCAAAAACTGTTGTAATTAATAATATCGGGTTTTTCTGGGCAAAAATGAACGACCCTGAATTTCAAACAACACCGGTTGAAATCGGGGGCGGAATTAATCTTTTAAACAGTTATTCAATAAAATGTTTATCAAATTTAAATCCTATTGATGCACTTGATTTTTCAGCACTTGGAGATGAAGAAAATATTATAAAGTGCATAAAAAAAAGTAAAAAAATTATAAGAAATAAAAAAATCCAAATTGCAGGCGGAAAAAGAGTGGAGAGCCTTGGATTGTGCCCTTTAAACTGCAATTCTGCTATTGTATCAAGGCTTACATGTGCAGCCCCCTGTCATAAGGGGCACTGGTCAGTTAAAGACCCTTCTTTAAATAAAATTTTACCTTTTGTTGTAGACGGTTTTTGCAAAATGCACATGTTTGAAGCCGAAATTAAACAGGATTTTGATAAAATTCCATACTATGAAGAGGTAGGGATTAACGAATTTGTAATTGATTTCCTTGCAATTCACTCTCCATTATTGCCAAAGATTTTAAAAAATTTCTTATGCGCCGTTTCAAATTTTAAATAAATTTTACAAAAATTAACAATTTGGCGTTTATCTTTTAAGTTCAGCAGGTTATATGCCGATACATTTTCTATAAGTCAAAAGAAGGTTGTATGGAAAAAATGCCGCGCATTAAATCGGGCGATATGCCAAATATCCCTAAAATAACTCTGTCTGAAGCAAAAGATGCAGCGAAAGCGAGCCCAAAAGCAGAAAAACTTAATGCTTCGCCTGCAAAACAGACAAATGAGAATGAACTTGCCGAATTTCAAGCATCTAATGGCAGGGAGGAAGCTGCTGCAAAAATTCCAGAAAAATATACGGATGATAAATGGTCTGCTATTGAACCTACAAAAAATAAGGTTTTATTTGTTGAAACAGGTAATTATACCTATACAACAAGCAAAGGAGCAAATTTAAAGTTCAATAATGTAGATGAAGATACATTTGTGCTTGAAAATAAAGAAACAGGGGAAGTTGTTATAATCGGCGCAAATAATACAAATATTGAAAGCGATAATTCAAATATCAAAATTACCGTTTTAGACAGCAATGTCAATAAAATTAAAACGGGCAAAGGAAATGACAATATCAGTATTGAAAATTCTATCGTAAAATCTATAGACACCGGAAGCGGAAACGATATAATCAATATAAAAAATTCCACCGTAGATGATGAAATAAACGGGGGAAATGACGAGGATTACATTAATATCTCCAATTCAAAAGCAGGCTTGATAAAAGGCGGTAAAGGCGATGATGAAATACTTATTTCAAATTCTGCAGTTGAAAAAATTGAAGGCGGAAAAGGAAATGACATAATTATGGCATCTTCTCAAAGCTCAATCGGGGAGCTTTTTGGAAACGGGGGAGACGACTTAATAAATATTGAAAATTCTTCCGTATCAAAACTGAATGCGGATAAAAACGATACATTGTATGACAATATTGAAGAAACATCTTCAATATATGATTCTCTGGATTTAGATTCCATTGAAGCAGCTAAAAATATTACGGATGATAAAATATCTCAATATTCCGATAATAAATTAACTCCCGAACAGGAAATGCAGGCACTTACAATAGATTTTTTCAATCAAAACCTTGAAAATATGAAATCCCAGTTTCAAGAACAGGAAAACGAAGATGGTGCAATAAGAGATACTTATAACTGGGTAAAAGAACTTACCGACATCGGTGTTTCAAAAGATGATATTAATGCTGCTATTGAAGAACAAGAGCGCATGGTTTCTGAATTAACATCTGCACTGAACGGAGAGGGTGAAGCTGCTTTTGAAGAAGTTTTTGAAAAGTGGACAGGCGTTGAATACAATGAAGAAAATTTAAATAAATATTACGAAAGTGCTCAAAATTACTCCCTTTTTGTAAACGGGATGATAAAAACAGAGAATTTTAAAAATGCCGTTTCAAATGCATCATCTCTGGAAGAGGTATTGGAGCAATATACCGGATATTTTGGTTCTGAAGAAGAAGGACGGGCGCAATTAAATAAAATGCTGCAAGAAGCCATGCTTTGTGAAGAATTTAATATGGCTTTCGTATATCCGTCCGGCGTTGAAATAAATGAAAACAATGAACTTGTTATAACAAGACCAAAAGAATACGGCGGCATGGGAGCACTTCCTGATAGCGAGTATGAAACGACGGTTGAAAATATTGCAGATGTTACAAATATGTTCAAAACGATGCCAAGATATTTTGATTTAGATAAATATTCAAATGATTTTAAGGAAAAATTTGAACAAACAACCGGCAAAAGTGTTGAGGAGCTGCAGAATGAATATAGAATAAACCAGCTTAACGCATTTGGAAGCGGAAATTCTTTCCAAAAATTGATAGACAGATACTGTGAAGAGCAGGAAGGATTTGTTGATAAATTAGCATCTGCAGCACAAATAGGCGGTATGAGCTTAATGGTTGTCGGCGGTCTTGTTACGTTTGTATGCCCTCCTGCAGGGGTTTCAATGATGACAGCCGGAAAATACACAGCACTTGCCGGCATGTTTGGAGATAATGCAATTGAACTTATTGATGATTTAGCCTCTGAAAACGGTTTAAGCAAGGATGAAGCATGGGATTTAATGAAAGAATCAGTTACAGAGCTTGCTCTTTTATATTCAGGCGGAAAAATAAACGGTGCTGCAAGAAATGTTAAAGATTTGGTTTTATCTGAAACACAGAATAAGGCACTTGCATTTTTATCAGAAATCGGAACAGATGCTTCATTAAGTTTGCTTACCGATTTAATGATAACAGGGGAGGTTAATTTAACAGGCGAGGGCATAAGCCAGCTTTTAGGAATTATAACAGGTATTGCAGGTGCTAAAGTAGACGCATACACAAAAGAAGCATTTGATGCTGCTGATACTCTTTATAAAAACGGCGATATTGACGGGGCTTTAGATTTATTAAATGAAAAAGGATTATCCCAAAAACAAATTGAAGGCCATTATTCTTCAATGGAAGCAGAGAGGATAAATAAAATTTATGAAGAAACAGGCGATATGAAGGCTGTTTTAGAAGAAGTCAAGAGTTCTAAATTATTGAATAAAATATTTCATAAAGATAAAATACAGGATGCAAATTTTGCAAGCAGACAGGAAACAATGGATGTTCTAAATGACCTTGTTGATTTAGGCGTAAAGCTTGATGGTAAAATAGATATCCTTGAAATTTTAACCAACCCCGGAGAAATTTCTAAAGAATTTTTTGACGATTTAGTAAAATACAAAGACGCTGTTAAAAATAATGTGTCTGTTGAAGATGCATTTATTCCTAAATTTGCAGACGGGCAAAGTGCAATAAACAGTACAAATACAGGAGATGTATTTTATGTTAATGATACAGACCGCCTGTGCATAAAGCTATCAAACGGAAAAATTCAGCCTTTAAATATTTCATCAAAAGCTTATCTTGAATTATTCCCCCCAATTGAAAGATATGCAACAAGACAGAATGCTTCAGGCGACTGTTACCTTGTTTCAACGCTTGACGGGATGTTTAAAGACCCCGCTGCGAGAGTAAAGCTTCTTGAATGTTTCACAGAAAACCCTAACGGTACAATAAAGGTAAAACTGGGGGACACCAGCGTTACTTTCCCAAGCACAAATTTTGGCAATATATCCCATATTGATAACACTTATAAATACGGCGGGAATTACAGTGTTTCAGGTGCAAGCGGCATGAAAATGCTTGAAGATGTATTTGGTTTTGCCTACATATCACAATACACAGACCGCCTGCAAACAACCATGAGCTTATATCCGCCGGATTCTGTGGAATATAAAGAAGCATATAACGATTTTATAAAATTGCAAGACCATTATTATCTTTCGGATTACGGCACAATTGCAAGAAGCAGCGGGGGCCGGACAAGCGATGTATATAAAATGTTTGATATGGAAGGTGTGAAAAGAACAACAACTTCAGATAGTATCTTAACAAATCCGAAATACTGGGATAAATACATTTATACTGCATCAACCCCGGGAAGCAGCGACCGAATATTTATTAATGAAGATTTACGGCTTGCAGGTAATCATGCATATAATATAGAGCCATTTTTGGATGCTGACGGAAATGTTATGATAAAGGTAACAAACCCGTGGAACTGTACAAATAATGTAATTCTAACCATAAAAGATTTTCAAAAATATTTTGACGGAGTAACGGTAGCCGAAAAACCATAAGGAATAAAAAATGACAAAAATAGACAGAATTAAAAATATTTTACATAAACAGGCAGGCATTGCCGTTGACCCTTATAAAAATTTAAAACTTGCCTATACAAAATTTGTATCGGATATGAAAACAAGCGATTTTTGTAATTCTCCGCAAAGATATATATCTGAATGCAAACTGTTAAGAAACCTTCAGAATATGGCTGAAGAAAAAGGTCTGACAGATGAAATCACTGAAATTGCAAAGCTTTTAAAGCAGGCTGAAAATAAACTTACGGAACAGGGTATAAAAATTGACCCTTAATTTACAACCTTAAATATCTTATTTAAAAGTTCAAAAAGGTCATAAGCTTCATCTAAAGGAATCATATTAGCACCATCGCAAAGTGCTTTATCCGGCTCAGGGTGAATTTCAAAAAACAAACATTTAGCACCTGCAGCAATTGCTGATTTTGCAAGCAATGGCGCAAATTGTCTTTCGCCGCCCGAACTATCTCCTGCACCGCCCGGCAGCTGCACGGAATGTGTCGCATCAAATACAACGGGATATCCCATATCCTGCATAATTTTTATACTTCTCATATCGGATACAAGGTTATTATACCCGAACGTTGTACCGCGTTCCGTTATTAAAATTTTATCATTGCCTGAATCTATAACCTTTTGAGCTATGGATTTCATTTGAGAAGGGGCTAAAAACTGGCCTTTTTTAATATTTACAATTTTTCCTGTTCTTGCAGCAGCCACAAGCAAATCTGTCTGGCGGCATAAAAACGCAGGGATTTGCAATACATCGGCTACTTCTGCAGCAAGCTTTGCTTCTTCTTCTTTGTGAATATCCGTTACAATCGGAAGGTCAAATTCTTTTTTTACATCAGCCAAAACTTTAAGGCCTTCTTCAATCCCCGGACCTCTAAACGATTTTATCGAAGAACGGTTTGCCTTATCGTAAGACGCTTTAAAAATATAATTTATGTCTAAATCTTCACAAACTTTTTTTAACTTTTCTGCTACCTTAAAAACAATATCTTTTGATTCAATAGCGCAAGGACCTGCAAAAATTGTTAATTTATCTTTTCCTATTTCAAAATTATTAAGCATTATGGTTTTCATAGAAT
>CAQTPN010000010.1:0-3167 GCA_948888345.1 uncultured bacterium
AAGTGATAGTATGCGCCAGCGTGGAAAATGTTAAGCCCAAATGGATGCCGAAGGATGAAGCTTCCGGCTGGATTAGTGCTGAATACTCTCTTTTACCAAGTTCTACCAATATACGCTGCCAGAGAGAAAGAACAAAACTTTCAGGAAGGACACAGGAAATTCAAAGGCTTATAGGAAGAAGCATCAGAGCTTGTGTTGATTTAGAAAAACTTGGAGAAAGAACTATAACGATTGATGCGGATGTAATTCAGGCAGACGGCGGAACAAGGGTGGCTTCAATATGCGGTGCTTATGTTGCACTTTGTGAACTTGTTGATAAGCTGATGAAAACAGGCGAGCTTGCTCAAAATCCTATAATTGAGCCTATTGCAGCAATTTCTGTCGGGATTAAGGATGGAAATGTAATGGCGGATTTATGCTATAGTGAAGATTCCACAACAGATGTGGATGCAAATGTTGTAATGAGCCAGAGCGGTAAAATTATTGAATTTCAGGCAACAGCTGAAGGAAAAGCTTTTACGAAAGATGAATTAAATAAAATGTATGAAATTGCACATAATGCAATTCAAAAGATAATTAAGCTTTATTAGCTAATGTGTGCGGCGGATTTATTTATCAATTATTGTAAAGCTGAAAGTTGTAAAACCGTTAGCCGTGTTTTTTGCTTCGATTTTTCCGCCGTGAGCTTTTACTATAATTTTACAGATGTATAATCCAAGGCCTGTGCCTGCTTTTCTATAGTTTTTGGAATTTGTTGAATACTTATCAAATAATGAATTAATATCTTCATTTAATGCCAGGGTGCCCTTATTTGATACGGTTATTCTGGTGCAGTTTGTTTCTTTTTCGACTGAAATATTGATTATTGATTTATTTTCCCCGTATTCTGAGGCGTTTATTATTAAATTTGTTAAAACTCTTTTAATTTCTATATCGTCAAAATAGCAGACCGGATTGGTATTTTTAAACTGAACATTTGCAGTTTGATTTTTTTGAGAAAGAATGTATTTTAAACTTTGAAGAGTATTTTCTATAGTCAGCTTCAGGTTATTTTCACTTTTTTCTATGGTTAATTTTCCGTTTTCCGTTTTATAATTTGTAAGAATGTTTTCGGTTAAAATCTGCATATATTTATTTGAAGCCATAATTTCCTCAATTATTTCCCTTTGTTTTGCACTCAGGGGGCCAAAATAATTGTTTAACAATAATTCAAGTGCCCGAATTTGTGCTCTTATCGGGGTTTTAAGGTCATGGGTCAGCATTGCAAGAAAGTTTTCTTTCTCATCTTGAATTTTGCCGTCTGTTTTTTTGCTTTCAAATAAACTCTTATATAAATTTTTTAATGAATCATACTTCATACCCTCATTAGGATAATAGAAGTATGGCGGCTTTGATATTAGACAGGTGTCTAATCTTTATTACCCAACAGGGTAATATGAGAATTTATGAATATCTAAAAATTAGCCGGCTCAATACTTTTGGTGCCTTGAAGTATCAGGCCGTAGTATATACTGTCTACAATTGCGCCGTATGAAGCTTCAATAATATTTTCACTAACGCCTACCGTGTCCCATTTATGAATGCCATCGGAGCTTTCAATCGTAACACGAACGGGTGCCCCTGTAGCAGCCTTTGAATCAAGGATACGAACCTTAAAATCATCCAGCTTAAAATGGAGAACTTCAGGGTATTTTTCCACAATAGCCTTACGGAGAGCTTTATCAAGCGCGTTAACGGGGCCATCGCCTTCTGATACGGTATGAATTATTTCATCTTCAATTTGAATTTTAACGGAAGCTTCGCTTATAGTTCTTCTGTTGACATCAGAGAGGGTGATTGTATCTCCGATTACTCTAAAACCCAGTATATTGAAGAAATTTGGTTGTTTATTTAAAACCTTCATTACAAGAATTTCAAAGCTTGCATCTGCTCCCTCAAAGGCAAAGCCTTGCCATTCAAGCTTTTTAATTTCGTTTATAATCTTTTTAATATCTTCATCCGATATGTTTTGTACAAATTTTAATCCGTCCAGCCTTTCTTTGATAGAGGCACTTCCTGCCTGGTCTGAAATCAAGAATCTTCTTGTATTGCCGACAAGGGATGGGTCAATGTGTTCGTAGGTTTGCGAATTTTTTCTTACCCCGCTGGCATGAACTCCGGCTTTGTGAGCAAAGGCACTTCTTCCTACATATGGCATTGATGCATTTAAAGATTTATTTGAAATTTCTGCAATCTGTCTTGATGTGTTGTAGAGTTTTGATATATTGTCTCCAATAACATTATACCCCTTTTTTAATTGCAGATTGGGAATTAGGGAGCAGATATTAGTATTACCGCACCTTTCGCCGTATCCGTTAATGCATCCGTGCACCTGATAGGCACCTGCATCGACGCTTGCAAGAGAATTTGCAATTGCAAGTTCGGAATCGTTATGGGCATGGATACCTATGAGAGCTTCAGGGATAGCTTCAACTACTGTTTTTGTAATTTTATAGATTTCATTATTAATGCATCCGCCGTTTGTATCACAAAGGATTATTCTCTCTGCACCTGCTTTGTGTGCTGTTTTTGCAACCAAAAGCGCGTAATCGGGGTTTGCTTTAAATCCGTCAAAAAAGTGTTCGCAATCAAAGAAAACTCTTTTGCCATTTTGAATTAAAAAGGTTATGGAGCCTTTTATCATGTTTAAGTTTTCTTCCAATGTGGTATTTAGAGCTTCTGTTACTTGAAAATCCCAGCTTTTGCCAAATATCGTGATTACTTTTGCTTTTGAATTTACAAGCATTTTTAAAACGTTATCATCTTCCTCTTTTACATTAGGCTTTCTTGTGCAGCCAAAAGCTGCTATTTGAGCGTTTTTTAGATTATCATAATCAATAGCATCAAATACTTCATTATCAACGGGGTTTGCACCCGGCCAGCCTGCTTCAATATAGTGGATGCCAAGTTTATCAAGTTTTTTAATAATTTTTAGTTTATCTGATACGGAATAATTAATGCCTTCTGATTGGGCTCCGTCTCTCAGGGTTGTATCATAGATTTCAATTTGTCTCATCGGTCTTTAGCCTTTATGTAAGCTTTACTATACACTATTAGCACAAAATTAAGTTTTTGTAAAAAATTTTAAATTCTATGGCAATTTTTACTTTTAAAAATTGTTTATTAAT